>CAMKAB010000039.1 GCA_946410375.1 uncultured Spirochaetaceae bacterium | reverse complement strand
ACTCCGGTGCGTATCCGTATTTTGCGTTAACCGCACTTATGGTCTCTGCCGCTTCATTTTCTTTTGCTTTATCAGCAAAACCTGTTAATAAGAACTTGCCGTTATCCCTTTTCACAATGGCTGTTACACCTTTATCTGATATGTTCCAAGTATTTTCATTCTTTCCTTTTTCCGGCTTTCCGTGCTTAATGTTTTCAACAATTTGGAAAAGCAAAGAAGTAATATTCCGTTTTATTCCGTCAACGTCTGTCTCCCCTTTCCCTTTCCTATAAGTCTCGTCGAATCTCCTCTCAATAATATGCTTCAAACCGTTGCCGTTAGTATTCCACCCAATTTCCACGGTTCCCAAATCCGTACTATCTACAGAAAAGAAAGATTTATCACGAATAGCGTTCGCAAGCGAAATAAAATTACCTGCGCCATTTGTTTTTTCTCCTTTCACGCCTATATTCATCACTTCTCCGGAGGTCTCCGCAGCGTCTATCTTTTTACCCTCCGCACTGTACATGCTCCACGCCTTACGGATTAAAGAACGGTTGATTAGCATTTTGTTCGGATCTACGGGTTTCTTCTCCGCTTTCGCTTTCTCCTCTCTCTTTTTCTTCACCTCGCTTTGCTTAACCGGTTTTTTCGCAGCATCTCTCGCCGCTTTTTTAGAGAAAATCTCATCCCACTTCGCTTTGTGCGTGAAATACTCCAAAATATGAGCCGCCCATGTTTTTTTGCTCGCTGCATAATCTTTTTTAATATCGCCTTTCTTATATGTGTCCGTTATGCTTTTCATTCCTATTCCGAAAATGTTTTTCAGACAACTAAAAGGCTTCTTCCAGGAAGTGGCATACACATAAAACCACATACGCCCCGGGCGCGGATTCTTAGCCGGATATTTCGCAATGTACTTGTGAGACAAGCTCTTTTCTAAAATTTTCGTCTTTTTCAATGACTCCTTGTATGTTTTCAAAAAATCATACATCCCTATACCTCCTCTTTTAATTCCTTAAATAATTCATGTATTCGACTGGTGAAGCCGGGCGTTGCGTCTGAGGGGTTCTTAAACCCTTTTTTCTCAAACTCCTTTCTCGCCGTCTCCACCGCTTTGTTCCACTTCTTCGCTTTCCCTGAATTTTCAGCAACAAGCGCGTCTATCATCGCATAGTCTTCTTTGTTCAATTTTTCGTTATACCTAGTCCACACGCCTCTGCAATAAGGATGAAAAACTCCAGTTGACAAAGTATGCCCCTTACCGTTCCATTCTTTACCTTCCCAAATCGCATATTTAGCTATAGAGTCTTTTATCTTTTCACTTTCAAGAGGAGAATCACTCCACAGGACTATCTCTCCATTCATTTTCTTACAAAAATCGCAAGTGTTATCATCAATTACTTCAATTCTTTGGAAATAAGCCTTTTCTCCCTCCGGAGTTTTATATACCTCTTCTGAAATAAAAGCGTTGTTTACGGAGTTCTGAATTTCCGTATCCGCCAGTCTTTGGAAGTCCCTATTATCTCCAACCATTTTGTCAAACAATGCTTGAGATATAACGCTTTTACCCTGCCTATTCTTTATACCATCCACTAAAACCTGTTTGATTTCACCTTTCATCTTGTCACTAATATTCTGAACCTTAACCGCAGCAGAGTTTATATAAGTCTGAATACGTGCTTGCTCGGTACGTGTCAACACTTCACCAAAAGTATCTTTCATATTACTTACTGATGAACTTATCCAATCAAAAGTTTTTCCGTGATATTCCAGCTTATTTAGTTCTGCATTTTTAACAGCTTCCAAAGTGTTATACTTCAACATTCTGTTTAAAATACGTCCAAGCGTTTTGGATTGTAAAACAATCCCTTCCTCGCAATTTGAAAGATGTTTATTCAGAAATTTTTCTAACAGTTCAACAAACTTTTTCCAATCTTTTCCAGGTATCGGCTCACCCGTTTCAGGATAGTAAAGAATCTTGCCCTTGTACTTTAAATACATTGCTTTTCTCATTACAGTTTTTTTAGGCAGATTGAAATAATCCGTAATAAACTCGTAAACGCTGTGAGTGAATTCGGAAAAGAAAACACACCACTTATCCGTTAAATCCTCCTGTGCTTTATAAAAGAACGACTCACCGTTGCCACCCTTCAACGGAATATCAAAGCAAAACGCCATTGTCCGCAAGGCTTTTTCTACTTTTTCATTAGAATATTCTTTGATTTTTATGTTTACACTACCTAAACGCGGCGTATCATCAGCCGGGATATATTTAGGAACACCGCCATTAAGACACTTTTCAAGCTGCTCATATTTTGATTTTCTATTTCCTTCCGTTATGTCTGATATTGAAATATTGACACAGTCATTCGGAAAAGTTATATTCAATTTGGCGGCAGGATAGCTTTCACAGCCCTGTCGGAGGCGCCGAGAAGTCCTCCTTAATCCTTGTCTCACTGACAAGGTTTTTTTTATATCCGCTGTTCCTACAACGGAAATATAAACAGTATTGCTTAATTTTCCGTCCGCATACTTCTTTTGAGATACGGCAACTTGCACATACTTGTTTTTGTCGCCTTTTGGAGCTAAGCCCGACACAGTCTGATATATAAGCCCTATAGAGCCGTCTTTTTGCACTTTTTTAAACTTTTCATAACGCGATTGCGTATGCACCCCGTTTTCTTCAAGAAGCTCTTTCGCAAGAGGCAAATATCGGACATGATCAAGTATATTTTTAAAATCCCTTCTTCGCTTACCATTTATGCTATGTCCTCCTGAAACGCTTAAATGCTGATAGCTTATGCTTTCAAAAGATATTTTTTTTCCTTTCAATTCTTTGCAAATTGCTAAATCTTCCTTTTTTCTCCAATCTGGAAGCCATACATTTTCAATATAATTTCTAGCCGCCGAAACAATCGCCGCAGAACTCATAGAAGAGTCAATTTTCAACGGCTCGCTTTTGCATCTTGTCATTCTGCTAAAATTCCTGTTCTTATCGTAATAATATCGCCATACGCCATTTTTGAATTCTTTTCTGCTATACCGATGAGATTTAATCAACATATCCCAATTTTCAAATATCATTCTTTTTCACCTCTTTTCTGTTGACAAATCCACGGTTTTCTTTTACCTTTAAATCGGCGGTAGGAACGGTTTCAGTATCCACTACCAGACGCGCCGAGAAGTCGTCAGAATCCTTGCTTTTTTTTAAGTAAGGATTTTTTTGTCAGCTGTTCCTGCAACGGAAATAATGTAACCTCTAATTCAATCCCGCACCACGTCAGAAATAAAAAACAAGCGATTTTCGCGTCTCCTCATCCTCCGAGGCTTCTTCTCCTCCGCCGTCTTCCTCTCCGTTCTCCACGCCCTCTTCGCCGTCCTCTAAATTCTCCCAAGCTTCCTCATCGGCTTTCAGTTTTTCCTCGCCTTCGTTTTCTTGCGTTTCCTCATCATCCGGGGCGCCTTCCTCCTCCGATTCTCCGAAATCCCCCGCATCTTCTACTCCAGCTCCGCTCTCCGCCTGATACATCTGCACGAATTGAGGATTTGCGGGGCACTCGTCCGCCCACTTCATTTTTAAAGGCTCTAACCCTTTTTCCTTACGTTTCTCATTAAGAGTTTTAAACGTGCTGACTTCCTCTTTATCAAACTCTAAAACCGCTTTCGGATCGTCTCTCTCATACCCCACAAATTCAAGTTCATAATCAGAAAAGAACTTTTCAATAATCCTATTCAAATACGCTTGCAAAAACATAAGCATATCACCCAATATAAGGGACTTGCTCGCCTCTATCTGAGGAGCGGTATTGCGCTCAAACAAGGCTTGCGAATGCGAGCTATGCAACCCTAACTCTTCCATAGAACAACCGAATAAAGCCACAACGCCGCTCACGAGGAAATCAAGCCACTGCTGGAACTCCATTTCCCTGTTTGTTCCCGCAAGGTTTACAAATCTAATGCTGTTAGCTTCCCCGCTTCCTCCCGTACTCGCAGGGATAATCGGAATCCGCCACTGATTAGACACGCTCCCGCTCATAATATCGCTTATGTAGTCTTCCATTTGCTCCACGGTCTCCTGACTTGCATCTCCGTCTATAAGAAGCATCCCTTTCGGAAGTTTATTCTCAGTAAAGAATCCGGAATTATACGTAAACGCATTTATTGAACTCGTTATAAGGTCTATTGCCTGCTCCACATACGAATATCCGTAAAAAGAATGATATATATCTGTTCTGGGATTCTGATAATCAAATACAAGCGTGTCTTCCGGGTAGTACGCCTGCGGTATATGATCTATTACTTGCACGAACTTTATGTTAAACGGATTAGATTGTCCGGGAAGAACTTTCTCAATTGTCGCAGCGTCCACAGCCCAAAACGCATAAGGCTCTCCGCTTTCCGTGTACCCTATCTCTGTTGCTATTTGGTCTATTTCCAAAGCATCTCTAATAATCTTTATGCAATATTTACCGAATCCGTCTCTGTCCGAATCTGATTCAAACCCCGTATTTAATAAAAAGTCCTCAATTCTTTTCCGCTCCTTAAATGCTCGTCCTGCTGCTGAAATAACATCCTCGCCTTTTTTCTTAATTACAAAACCTCTTAAATTCCTATTCGTGGAGGGCTTTAGAAAAGGTCTTATTTTCTTTTGAACATGAGAAATACAAAGATTTATTATCCAGGCTTTCTGACTTACGCGTCTAAGCGTTAAAGGCGGAACGTTCCTGCTAAATCTGCTATCCGCTGTTTTCAGATTGCCGTATGAATTGAATACGCTTGTGTACGGATTAAAAAAAGAACTCTGAAAACCATTTTCAGAAGCATGAAAATAGGCCGAATTCTGATGATAAGACAATACCTCGTTTTGATTGAAATTAAATTTTTTCTGTAATCTTTTGACTTCCTCTGTTGTAGGCATTATGGAACTTCCTTAATACCGCTTCCACAGAGTGTCCCTTGTCAAAAGCAGATGTTTTGTTTTGAGTTATATTATATGAGTTTACATCTAAACCGCTTTTATGCCTAGAGTATTCGCTATAAAATCCCCCTCCCTTATTTCTGAGAACAGCGGCGTTATTTGCAAGCGCAAACGCCCAAAAACTGTCGGCGTGTCCCGTCTCATTCCGCTCTGCATCATATCTGAAATTCCCGCCGGCAGACGGGATACGCTTTATTGAATGTATTTGAGAATGAAAAGCTTTATCATTTTCAAGTTCAAACTCCAACCTCTCTAAGCCGAACTTAACTCCCATAGCTAAAGCTTCTTTGCTTTGAAGCGTAAACGTTACACCCTCCACCCTGTCTCCGAAATCCTTTTTTAAATAATCGTACAAAGGCGCACCCATACCGGTACAGTCTATACACGCCCTGAATATCGGTAAACCTTTCAAAAGCTTATTAGTTATTTCCTGTTGCTCCGGGAAACTCAAATTAAACAACTCCGCCCTGAAAAACGCCCTCTTTTTGCCGTCCTTAACTCCCAGTATATATATAGCTGAAGCGTCGTGAACTCTTCCCACATCATACCCCATAAATAAAGGCGCTCCATGTATGGAGGGGTTATATTTCAATATTGCTTCGTCCGCCTCCTTAAAAGAGTGTACCTCTTTATCCAATTGGGAAAAATCCGCTCTTAAATATTCCTCATCGGACAATCTCATTGCATCTGACAAATCCGCTTCTCTGCACCCCGGCGTATTCGCGTATATCAACTCCAGTGATATATAACTTGAAGCGCTATCTATAAACGTACATTCGCATTCTTGCTTGAAATCCTCTAAAATCGAGTTGTTAAAAAGTTCTTTCAGCTTATTTGTTCCGTACTTTTCCACACGCTCAAAAGTGTCTAAATTTTTCGCATCGGATATCGCCCGTTCTATATCCTTGCACATAACTTTCGAGTACCACCAAGGCACAAAATACCGTTCATAATTAGGGTAGGTTTTTTTATCGATGCAAATATCGTAAAACCTCCCCTTTGTTCCCAACGGAGTGCTTCCGATTTCTATACAGCCCCTCCGCAAAGTACACCACAATGCGGCTTGATAAATAGCATGGCTCATTCGTGGAAGATATATTGCAAATTCATCCAAACAAACATCCCCGTTTTTTCCTCGGGGCTCTCTGCAAGGAAAAGATATAAGTCTGCTTGTTGTGTTGCTATTTACATCC
This sequence comes from uncultured Spirochaetaceae bacterium, assembly GCA_946410375.1. GTDB lineage: Bacteria > Spirochaetota > Spirochaetia > Sphaerochaetales > Sphaerochaetaceae > CAMKAB01. The sequence goes on along the minus strand of CAMKAB010000039.1, from coordinate 1,146 downwards.
TGAAATTCCAGCATTGTTGAATTTGCGTGTACTAAAGGTTTTTTATACTTTGAAGGAATTGAATCGTAAAACTGCAAAGCATAACGGATTTTTTCTTTTGCGTCCTCTAAATTATAAGAAACAAATTGCTTAGTGTAATTTGTCCGGGCAGGGTCTAACGCCTTTACAAGCCCTTTTAACGCCACCACAAAACTAAACCCTGTTTGTCTGCTTTTTAGAAGCACGGTGAACTTGCTTTTACTGCGAATAAAAGCGTCTTGCCAAAAATCCAGATACAAATCTTCATTTTGATACTTCATAAACGCATATATGTAATTCAAGCGTTCTTCGGGTGTCCATATGTTCATAATACAATCCTTCCATTTCTCTCGTCTTAATCTTCCTCTACAATCTCATACTCCGAATTATCTTTTAACTCCGATGAAGCTGCGATTTCAGAATTTTTAACAATTAAACTGGTTTTTAATTGCAAATTGTTTTTAATAACATCCGCTGTTGCTTCAATCTCGAATGTTCCCCCGTTTCCGCTCTTATTATCAGTAAGTTTTTCATATAACTGCATTAAAGAATTTTCTTCCGTTCTGCGATCTGGAAGTTTGTAATTCTCTATTCCGCGGGGACCTGTAAAGTCCAAGCCGTCTATACATGCTCTCTGCTCTGGAGTGAGTTCATCCAAAGGTTTGATTGTGGTGTATTTTATGGTTTTTTTCCCTTTCTTTATTTTCTCCACTTTGTAAAAATCCGCCACGTCAAAATCAATTCTGTTTATTCGTTTTTCAACAATTTTAGTAAAAGCTTCTTCAAGTCTTACCTTTAAGAACTTGTTTTCGACTTGTTGTATTCCCTTTTGAATCTTAGGCTTAGTTCGGATATCCCACCCTCTTTGATATGTATTATATCCGGCTTTTCTCACAGATCCTGTTGCATTATGAAATGTCCCGCCCTCCGGGAAAGTATACCAAAATATGAAGAGTTTTTCTTTTTCCGTGTATCGATCTTCCCCGAAGTCTATTGTGCTAAGATCCAAAAGCGAACCATCGGGCAACATGTACGGAGAATCGGAAGAGAGTTCTTTGCTTTTATCCTTTTTACGAATCGATTTCTTTTTTTCCATTTTTCTCCTCACAAACATGTTCTTTATATCCT
>CAMKAB010000038.1 GCA_946410375.1 uncultured Spirochaetaceae bacterium | reverse complement strand
ATTTATCAGTTCGCCGGAATTGCGAGTGCTTTGGACGATATCGCCGGTAGCGGGTGCGTTTGAGAGGATATCGCCGGTAGCGTGTGTGCTTTGGACGATATCGTCGGTGGCGGGATGGTCCGTTTCGGGATCGGCGAAAAGCGCAATCGAAGCGGAAAAACACAGTATGAGAATCAGGATAAATGTTTTACGCATATGTCTCCTCTGATTTAAACGGTATGAAAATTGCGTGTTTAACGGCTCGTAAATCGTTAAATGCCTTTTTGTTAAATATATCAAACTCCCGCGAACCTTGAAATACCGAAAAAAAATAATTATTGTTTTTGTATGACTAAAGGGATTATTTTTGATTTGGACGGTACGACGGCGGATACGGTGGGCGATATTAACAGCGCTTTGAACAAGACTCTTTCTTCTTCGTTTACGGATGAGGAATGCAATGCTTTTGTGGGTAACGGTTTGAAGAATTGTCTTATCAGCGGAATGCGGGCTCTCGGTTATTCCGAAGACTATATAAAGGAACATGTTGAAGAAAAAAACAAGGAGCTCCTGGCGTATTATGCGGAAAATCCGGTGGAGCATTCAAAGCCGTACAAGGGCGTGCCTGAGCTCTTCGAGTACCTTAATTCAAAGAATATCAAAATCGGAATTTTTTCAAATAAGGAGCACGGTATTTTTCTGCAAGTGGTGAATACGTTGTTTCCGAATACGAAATTCGAGTTTTTGTGCGGGAGGAACTGGAAGTATCCTGCAAAGCCCGCCCCTGATGCGGTTTGGGCATTCAGAGATATGTGCGGGGCTGATTCCGATGAAATTCTCTACGTTGGCGACAGCGAAGTGGATTACAAGTGTGCGAAAGATGCAGGCGTACCCTGTCTGATTCTGACGGGAGGTTCCAGAACAAGGGAGTTTCTGTTGGAACACGGAGTGGGAGAGCGCCATTTGATTGACACGATAGACGGAGTAAGAAAACACGTCGTTCCGGCCGTAATATGAGAACCGGGAGCTTATAACTTATAGCGGAAAGCTCATAACCGGGATCGGGAGCTTATAACCTATAGCGGAGAGCTTGTAACCCGGGCCGGGAGCTTATAACCTATAGCGGAAATCTTATAACCCGGACTCGGGAACTTTATCTTGCTTGATTTTTATCAATGATTTCAAGTTTGCCTGTTTCGGTGTTGTAGAATTTACGCGCCTTGTTGTGTTTGAGATGCTTCGCAGCAAAAGAAACAAAGCAAAGAAGTGCGGCAACGCAACAGATGATGTCCGCAAGCGGAGTGGCGAAAACAATTCCGTAAACAGGTATGATCATATTGAGAATTATCATCAGCGGAATATCCACAATCCCCTTTCTGAGAAGAGCGAGAAGAAGGGAGAGTTTCCCGTGGCCCACAGCCTGAAAGAACGAAATGAATGTGTAAGCGCAGGCGGAGAACGGAGCGCCGATTCCGAGAATTATGAGGAACCTTGAACCGTAGTTTACGCCTTCCGAGCTCTCTCTGATAAAGAGATGAATGAGATTTCTTGCGAAGATAAAACTCAAAGCGAAACAGATAAGCGCAATGGAAACGGAAAAGCTCACCGTTATGCGGATTGTTTTATTTGTGTCTTTTCGCTTCCCTGCGGAATAGTTGTATCCTAAAAGCGGGAGCGCCCCCTGGCTTATCCCTCTCACGGTTGAGTGTGCGAGCATGTTGATTTTTTTCGCAACGCCGATTCCCGCAAGAGCCGCCGTTCCCGCATATGCCATCAGGTTGTCCAGCACCGCATAGGAAACGTTTTCGCAGAGCGTCATTATTGCGGCCGGAATGCCTGCGTCAAACACGAAGTGAGGTATTTTATTCTTAAAACATTCAGGTCTGAGTTTTACGGATAGTACCTGCGATTTTTTTCTGTTTTTGATGAAATACAGGCAGAAAAACAGAAATCCGATGATATTGGAAAGGGCTGTAGCCACGGCGGCTCCGTATACTTCGCGTCCCGGAGGCAATATCCCAAACATGAAGAGCGGGTCTAAAAGAATGTTCAGTATTCCGGCTCCGATGACTCCTATGCTTGCTACAACGGCTTTTCCCTCCGTTCTGATGATGTGGGATGAAAAACTTCCGAGGGAGGTGAACGCACCTGCGAGAATCACCGTAATGATGATGTATTCCCTCGCAAGAACATGTACTGACGGGTCTTTTCCTCCGATAAAGTCCACAATCGGATCAAGACAGATAAACACTACGAGGCAGTAAAGAAGACTGCTGAAAAGACAGAACCAGAACGAGAAAGCGCAGGTGTCCTTCGCCCTTTGGTAAGATAATTTCCCGAGTGCCCGGGAGATTGTGCTTGCCGCTCCGATCCCGAAGAGGTTCGCAATGGATGTAAGTATCATGAATACCGGCATGCAAATCGTTACACCGGTTGTATTTATGTTGCTGTTTGTAAGGCCGATGTAAAATGTGTCGGCAATGTTGTATATAACGAGAACTATCTGTCCCAACGCCGTGGGAAGCGCTAATTTAATCAGCGCTTTTGATATGGGAGTGTTTTCAAAAAAATCAATTTTCCTGCTGTCTGCCGCTTGCATATTGTTCATAGGCTTTTCTTGCTTTTATTGCTGTTTGTATTTAGTCTAGTATTGTAGCACGTTTTTTTTTGCGCGGTAAAAGATTTTTTATTTTATGATGAGGAGATCCGTACATTCGCAGTGAAAAATGCGCTCATATTAAAGGAAAGGCATATTAACATATTAAAGAGATAAGCAAAGAGGGAAAAATGAATATTTTAATTACCGGTGCTAAAGGTTTTGTGGGTAAGAATTTGGTTGAAAATCTGAAAAATATTCGCGACGGCAAAAATCGCTCATACCCTGAGTTGAGTGTGGGGGAGATTTATGAGTACGACATTGATAGCGATGCGTCCCTTCTGGATGATTACTGTAAAAATGCGGACTTTGTTTTTAACCTTGCGGGAGTGAACAGACCGAAGACGGAAGACGAGTTCATGAAGGGGAATTTCGGTTTTGCATCCACCCTTTTGGAAACGCTTGAAAAACACGGAAACACATGTCCGGTTATGCTTTCAAGCAGCGTACAGGCAAGTCTTACGGGGCGTTTTAAAGGGTCTGTTTACGGGGAGAGCAAGCGCGCCGGCGAGAATTTGTTTTTTGATTATTCTCGGCGTACCGGAGCGAAGGTTCTTGTGTACCGCTTTCCTAACCTCTTCGGAAAATGGTGCAGACCTAATTATAACAGCGCGGTGGCGACTTTTTGCTACAATATCGCGCACGATCTGCCCATACAGGTGAGCGACCCGTCGGTTGAGCTGGAACTTGTGTATATAGATGACCTTGTTCGCGAGATGATGTCGGCGCTTGCGGGAAAGGAGCACCGATGTGTCCTATCTGAAGTGTGTTCTGACGGCGAAACGGGCGATAAGAGAGGTAAATTCGCCGATATGAATGGCTTTGATGCGGGGAAAAATGCTGAAAAAGCGGATGTTTGCGCGCGTCCTGCGTATTGCTTCGTTCCTGTATGCCACAGGGTTACGCTCGGGAAGATTGTGAAAACAATAGAAAGTTTTAAGGCGCAGAGAGATACTCTGTTTATTCCCGATATTCCGGCGGGCAGTTTTGAAAAGAAGCTGTACTCAACATATCTTTCTTATTTGCCGGCGGATAAGGTTGTGGTTCCTCTTAAAATGAATGCTGATGAGCGGGGCAGCTTTACGGAGGTGCTTAAAACAACGTCTCACGGACAGTTCAGCGTGAATATCAGCCGTCCCGGGATTACGAAAGGGCAGCATTGGCACAACACGAAGTGGGAGTTTTTTATTGTGGTGTCGGGAGAGGCTCTGATTGAGGAGAGAAAAATCGGGTCGGACGAGGTTTTGCGGTTCAAGGTGTCCGGAAAGAAGATAGAGGCGGTTCACATGCTTCCGGGGTATACTCATAATATTATCAATTTGAGCGATACGGATGAGCTTGTTACGTTAATGTGGGCGAATGAGACGCTGGATAAGGATAATCCCGACACGTTTTATGAAAAGGTGTAGTTCGCTTTGCCTGAAAGAAAACCGGCTGTGAATGCGCTGATCTGTTTTGAAAAAGCACGGTTCGCTTTGCCTGAGGTTTGCAACGAAAGGTCCGCAGAGCGAAGTTTGAAGGGTAATGTTTGCCGGCGGAAAGAAAACCGGCTGTAAATGCGCTGATTCTGTTTTGAAAAAGCACGGTTCGCTTTGCCGTCGGTTTGCAACGAAAGGTTCGCAGAGCGAAGTTTGAAGGGCAATGTTTTTTTGCCGACGGAAAGAGTAGCGGGAGGAATGAAACCGATAAATCTAAACATTTGTGCAGTAAAATAAAAAATAATCGGAAATTTTTTTAAAATAAGTTTGAAAGCGGGTCAAAATGACCCGCTTTTTTTAATAAAAAACCGTTGTCATGTGGAATATATAGGTAGAAGCAAAAAACGGTTCCTTCGGATATGCAATACCGGAGCAAAACCGGGATATTCAGGTTTCTTCAAAGGAGATTGGAAAGACGATGAAGTATTATTGCAGATCTGTTTTATTTATTTTAGCAATCCTGGCGGTTTTTTTTGTAATGACGGCGACGTCCTGTTCTTCAGGGGATGTTTCCGAAGAAATTGTGAAGAGAGATAATCTTGTTGATGTGAAAATCGTTGTTAATCGGACTGCGGGGAATGGCGGAGGCGCGTCGGACGCTGAAAAAACGGATGATACGGTGTTCAATGCGGATGACGCAGGTGAAAAATTTTCAGACGCGAAGTTGATCGGCTCTGCTTTTTCCTCGGCTCGGAATCAGGCGGGCGGATTTTCAGGCGCGTCGGACGCGAAGGTGATCAGCTCTACTTATCCCGCCGACACAAAGGAATATTATCAGTACAAAGCGCTTTACAAGGACTCCGGGACGGGAATTCAGGGAGAAACAAACGAATGGACTGATTTTGCCAACGGAAGGACCGTGGGGTATTTTTCAAAGGGACGCTGGGAGTTTAGCGTAAGGATAATTTGCGGCAATAAAACAAGTTACGGTGTTTTGTATACCGGTACGAAAACAGTTGATCTGAAAGACGGATACAACACGGTGAATATGGATTTATCCTCGGTAGTTCCTCTTTCGGGAGAAGGCTACGTGTCTTTTAATATCAGCGTCCCCGATGCGTTCAGCACGAAAGGTACCATAAGGGTTTTTACGGATAATAAGGAATTATCCCTTATAAACGTGTACCAGTCGGCGTCAGGTTCGGGTTCCTTATACAGCGGTTCCTTCAAATGTTCCGCGGGGTACAAGAACATACGGTTTGAATACTGGGATCTCGGAGCGAGCGCCGCAAGCGCCGTAAGCAGCCAGCTGGTGAATGTCCGTGTGGTTGAAAACACAACGGTGAGCGTGGAGGGTTCGCTTCTAAGCGCAAACTACGTGGGTGCGGACGTTAAGGTTGAGTACAAGTCTCTTTCCGCTACGGTCACCGGGAAAACGCCGATAGAACTGGGGCAGTCGCTTAATTACATATGCAATGTTACGGGAGGCGGAGGAGAGGGGTATCACTATCAGTGGTATCTGAACGGATTGCCTTTGGAACCGATTGACTCTTCGGTTTATCCGATGTACTGGCATAATCTCGGTTTTTTTTCGCTTACATGCGTTGTGTGGTGTGCGGATGAAGGACAGAGAATTTACACAAGTTCAACGCTGGAAGTCGAAGTGGTCAAATAAGGCAATAGGGAACGAATAAAGCGAGGCCCCTGAAGATATTCTTATGAGATTGTTATGAGAAGGCGCGGATAATGTTATGAGAAAAAGCGGAAAGAAGATGTTGTTATGAAAAATAATTCCTGGAGGAGTAATGAGATAAGGTGATATAATCCTGTTTGCGTCCGTGCGTGACGGAATGTCGGGAGAACGCATGTCATGTGTTTTGTCCGATGTTTTTGCTGCGCGGTGCGGAGAGTCGAAAACGGGGAATGTGAAGATTCCTCCTTTGCGGCTCATGCATTAAACTAATGTTTTCGGGGATGCTTTTTCCGTGCGGTAAACTCCCTGCTTAATTGTTTGCCGTTTAAGGAATAATGCGTTAATCTTCACTGCGGTTTTTCGTGTGCGAACGCGGGATTTCCTTTTCCGAAAAAGTAAAAACAGGCGTTTCGGATGCAGGCGGGATTTTTTTCCTCACCCAAGTTGGAGCTCATATCGCTTTCAATGTTTCGGATTCAGGCGGGATTTTATTTTTCGTACACCTCGGTTATGCAGTTTTTACAATAAACGGCATACTTGCGGTTGTTTTGCGTAATGGAGTATGTGTTGTTACGCGAGCAGTTCTTGCACGATAAGCCTAAGGCGTGGTGTCTGAAACATACGCGGCTTATGAAAAGGGGAACGTTTTTTTCATCTTCAAGAACGATGCCGCACAGCGAGGGGATTTCCCTTTTAAAATAATCGTAAGCATAGCGGTTTTTTGCGTACAAAAAATGTCCGAGGTAGTAATTCTTTTCTGGGTAACGCTTTGCGTATGCAATTTGAGAGATGTTGTTAAGAACGATATCGTTATGTTCTTTGAAAAGCGCATTCAGGTCTATGTTCTGTTCGGGGAGGGATAACGGGTGTAAAACGCAAAAATCCTTATCCGTGTTTCGCAGGTAAATCGCCTTATTCGCAGTTTCTTTGATTTCGGGAGTGTGTTTTTCAAATATCGCATCCAGCTCCGCATAGTATTCCCGCCGAATCCGTTTCAGTGCGGAAATGGGGATGAACGGGGTGTCATATGAGCTTTCATTTTTGAAAATAAGCGTTCCTAATGTGAAGTAACTCTTGTCTGAGGAAGAAAATACGTTTGAAAGCACGTCGATTGTGCCGCCCTGTGTTTTGGCTTCTTCCGCTTTTACGGGGAAAGTTTTTACGCAGGGGCGGGAAAAAATTTCGCTACTGATTATGACCTCTTCGTTTGTTATCCGTACGGTGATGTCCGCACGTCGTTTGTAGATGGGAATGTTTTCGTTCAAAAGGGGAAGCGTACTGTTGTGACGCGAGGTTTGGTAAAGCGGAGTTCCGGCTTCAACTTTCGTTTTAAACGAAGAAGTGGGAAAGTTGATTACGTCTTTTGAGCTTGCTCTTGCGAAACTTAAACCGGATTCTATGAACGAAAGCGAAAATCCTGCGCTTTCCCCGTTGGAAATGCAGAGAAGTCCGTCTCTGAGCGCTGCCGGTTTTTCAAATTGAACAAGGGCTTTTCCCTGATAGGTGCTTTTAATAGTTCCGATTCTTACTCCTCTGTGTGAAGGATAGTCGGGACTTATCATCGGGACGGAGTTCCGGTTTCCGTTTTCGGAGGAAAAGAAACCCTCTGTCGTTTT
>CAMKAB010000037.1 GCA_946410375.1 uncultured Spirochaetaceae bacterium | reverse complement strand
GAAAAAAGACCTTTTCTTTGTAGAGAGGGTCTTTTTTTTGATGTCATGCAGAGTAATGGGAAGAAAGGTTGAAGATGAGATTTTCTCTCTTTTAAAAAAACATTGCGAATTTAATGGTGTGAATAAGATAAAAGCGGAATATATTAAAACGCAGAAGAATGTTCCTGTCGAAAATCTTTTCGAGAGACTGGGTTTTACGGTTGTCTCTTCTTCTCCTGATCGGAAAGAATATATTATAAATGCCGATATGCTTCCGGAATCAACCGGTTTGTTTGCGGAAGTCCGGACAGAAGATTAAGAATTCTTATGTCGGAGTAACGGGCGGGATTCGGAGTAACGAATAGGATTCGGAGTAGCAAACGGGATTCGGAGTAACGAATAGGATTCGGAGTAACGAACGGGATTCGGAGTAACGGTCGCTTACGGGAGGATTAAAAAATCTTCCTGAGCGCAGTTTCCTGCGGTGTAGAAGAGATACGGAAGGTTCTTCGGGCGGCTGCATTATAATATCTTTCCGGGTTCGGTGTGAAGTTTCCTGCGGTGTTGCTGTAAATATCGGGAAGTGTTTTGCGGTGCAAAAAAGGATTTCTCCCCGTATTTCGATTGTATTTCAAGGAAGAATCGCTTGTATTGTTTTGAGGAGTGCGTATGACATTTGACCATATCGGTTATGCTGTTGATGATATAGAGAAAGCGAAAAAAACAATGACTTTTCTCGGCTGGACTTTCGGAGATGTAATAGAAGATGAGGACAGGGGAGTGTACCTCTGTTTCGGAGATATGAACGGCGCGCGGGTGGAACTGGTGTGTCCGATAAAAAAGGACGCTTCATCCGTCATTGATGCGTGGCTTTTCAAGATTGGTCCGACTCCTTATCATATTTGTTATAAGACAAAAGATTTGGATGAGGAAATAGCTCTTTTGCAAAAAAAACGCTTCAAAATAATGGTTCCTCCTGCGAAAGCGATTGCGTTCGGGGAAAAAAGAGTTGTGTTTATGTATGCTCTTTCCGTCGGGATGATTGAGATTGCGGAAGAATGATATGAAATTGTTTTTATGATTCTTTTTGATTTCGTGAAAAAGCTTAAAGCGTGTTGAAACCTGCAGATAAGGTTGGATTTGCAGATAAGGTTTGATTTGCGGATAATGTTTGATCTGCGGATAATGTCTCGTCTGCGGATAAGGTCGGATATACGGGTAAGATTTAATCGTAGCACCGGGGATAGGCGGCTTTATGCGGGCTTTGTTCAGAAAAGCGAATAAATTTGCGGTGAATGGTATGAATGTTTTGTTTTTAACGTTGGTTGAGTTTAACTCCTTGCAAGAGAGAAACATATACACGGACCTGCTTCGCGAGTTCGTGCGGGCGGGGCATAAGGTGAGCGTGGTGTCTCCGGCGGAAGGCGGAAAAGGAGAAAATACGCAACTGATTAGAGAAGGGGGAGCTGAGATTCTGCGTCTCCGGATAGGAAATACTCAGAAAACAGGCTTTATAAAAAAAGGCATTAACACGGTGCTGATTGAACCTCTGTTCAAACGGGCGATAAAGAAGTATTTTTCGGATGTCCGCTTTGATCTCGTGTTGTACTCAACTCCGCCGATAACTCTTTTGGGTGCGATAAAATATGTGAAAAAACGCGATAATGCGTACGCGTATCTTCTTTTGAAGGATATTTTCCCTCAGAACGCCGTTGATGTGGGGCTCCTCCGGCTTTCCGGGCTTAAGGGGGTTCTGTACAGGCATTTCAGACGGCAGGAAAAGGGGCTATACCGCATTTCTGATAAAATCGGCTGCATGAGCCCCGCGAACGTGCGGTATGTTCTGGAACATAATCCGGATTTGCATTTGGAGGATAAGACGGAGGTGTGTCCGAACAGCATTTCGGTTCCGGAAAAAAAAGTCGAGGGCGAAACAAAAGAGGTTGTCCGGGCGAGGTACGGTTTGCCTCTGGACAAAAAAGTGTTTGTTTACGGGGGAAATTTGGGGCGTCCGCAGGGAGTGCCTTTTATTGTAAGCTGTCTTAAAGCGTGCGGAGATATGAAAGATGTGTTCTTTTTGATTGCGGGAAGCGGAACGGATGCGTACGTAATCAGGGAATATGTTGAAAAAGATAGTCCGCTGAATGTTAAATACATGCCGATGTTGCCAAAGGCTGAGTATGAAACGCTCGTTTCGGCTTGCGATGCGGGGTTGCTCTTTTTGGATTACCGATTTACCATTCCAAATTTTCCGAGTCGTCTTTTGAGTTACATGGAAGCGAGGCTGCCCGTTTTGGCGTGCACCGATCCGAACACCGACATAGGAAGCGTTATAGAGGATGGCGGGTTTGGTTGGAGCGTTCCGAGCCGAAGCAGTGAAGACTTTAAAAACGCCGTTTCAGGTGCGTTAAAAGATGATTTCGTTGCTATGGGCGAGCGCGCTTATGCGTGTCTTAAAGAAAAATATTCCGCAGAGGACGGGTACGGGATAATCATCCGCGCCATGGGTTTAAAGTAGAATTGTCATAAAGAACCTGCGGGATGCGGACCGAACGGCAAGCGGTGTTTCTTCCGCTTAAATTCCGTTTGCGATCTCTTTTACCGCGTTTACGGTGAGCGGTGTTTCCTCCGCTTAAATCCCGTTTGCGATCTCTTTCACCGCGTCTACGGCTGAGTATATTTCCTCCTCCGTATTGAAATATGAAATGCTGAATCGTACCGCTCCCTGTTCTACCGTGCCCAGCGCTTTGTGCATGAGCGGAGCGCAATGAGCGCCCGGACGGGAGGCGATGTCAAAACTTTCCGCGAGAATATCCGAAATGCTGCTTGAGTCGGAGTCTTTGATGTTAAAGGAGACTATGGGCATACGGGAGAGCCTCGGATTGAGTATGTCGGCGGGAGTTTTTCCCGGAAATTCCGATGCGTCGACGTTCGGTTTTTCATTTTCAAACATGCTGAAATCGCCGTAAATCTTTACGCCGTTTATGCTTTTCAGTCCCGAATAAAGAAGTTTCGTTAGTTGCATTTCTCTATCATGAATTTTTTTAACACCTGTTTTGTTTAAATAATCTATCGCAGCGGATAAACCCGCAATGCCGTGGGTGTTGAGCGTTCCGGCTTCAAGACGAGTGGGCATTTCAGGGGGTTGCGTTTTGCTGTAAGATTGAACTCCGGTGCCTCCCGTTTTGAGCGGACGAATGGAAACGCCGTCGCGGATTACAAGTCCTCCGGTGCCCTGAGGTCCTAAAAGGGATTTATGACCGGTGAAGCAGAGAACGTCTGTTCCGAAGGCTTTTATATCAATGGGAACGGAGCCGGCGCTTTGGGATGCGTCAACAATATATATAAGATTGTGTTTGTGGGCGATGTCCGCTATCTTTTTTATGTCAAATAAATTGCCGGTTAAGTTTGACGCGTGTGTGGTAACAATGAGCCGGGTTTTATCCGTGATGAGATGCTCAAAGTCTTCGTAATTTATGAGCCCTCGGGAATTTGCGCGAACAAAGCTGAGCTGAACGTTTCTTTCGGCTTCCAAACGGTACAAAGGCCGGAGTACGCTGTTGTGTTCCGCTTCGGTTGTGATGATGTGGCAGCCGTCTTCGGCAAGTCCTGAAATCGCCGTGTTCAACGCTTCGGTGGAGTTGCTAGTAAAGGCTATATTGTTCGGACGGCTTGCTCCGAAAAAGGAGGCAAGCCGGTATCTTGCCTCAAAAATTGTGTTTGCGGCGGAAATGCACACGCTGTGAGTGCCTCTTCCGCTGTTTCCGCTATGTTTCAATGCATCGGTTATTGCGTTTATCACGCATTCGGGTTTATGAAGCGATGTGGCTGCGTTATCCAGGTAAATCATCGGCTGCCTCTTTTTTTAAATGATATATGTTCAAGCGGTAAAATTTTTTCAATTTCGATACCGCTTTCGTCTATTGCTTTTTTTGCATCCTCCAGTTCTTCCGGTCTTACGCTCACAGCCATTCCGCAGGAAGATGAAATATCTCGCGGAACGGGACACACCCTGGAGGAAATATTGCGTCTTTTTAATTCCTTATCCAGCGCAAGTCCGTCTGTGTAGTTATAAAAGAGAATGTAGTATATTGTCTCGGTTACTTTGTCCAGCATGGTTTTCCGTATCTGTAATTTAAGTGTCCACCGCGGTTTGCGTGTTAATCGGACAGGGCTCGTTTAACGGGTAAGTTTTGTATCGGCGAGGTTTGAGATGCGAACCGGTATTGCGGCTTACCGGTATTTGAAAGCGAAAATCCTTACATTGATATCGTTAGAGATTGTAATATTCTCTGTTTGCGGTTTCAAGGGCATCTATCATAAGACGGATCGCCCGTTCGCGTTGCAAGTCGGTGATATTCGTACATTCCGTTCTGAGCAGTTTCAGAAGTTCTCCTGCGATTTTTTGCAGAAGCGAATTACTCAGAGGAAATTTCACCGAGCGGAGAAAACCTTCAAAATCCTGTAGGTTGAATATGCCGTTATTCAGGAAGGAAAGGCAGAACGACGGGTTTATTATTGAATTTTGGTTCATGTTATATTGAAACGCAAGAGTAACGGCGCTTTCGCTCCTTGTGGTAAGCGAGCCTACATTGTTGTAAATAAACGATATTGTAGGGTCGGAGGGTATTCTGACTCGCGTGAGAACCGCGTTATCCGAGTACAGGTATCTGCCGTCCGAGTCGTACAGCTTAGCCACGGGAATCCACCTGGCTTTCGTTTTTATGTTATTCAGGTTGGTTTTGTTGTTTCTGGTGATGAATCGAACTTCCGCTGAAGCGTTTATGGCGCATAGTATGCAGCATAGGTTTGTTCTGCAATTCATTGAGCAGAGCGCTCCGCCGATTGTGATAAGGTTTCGGAGAACGGATGGCGCTATGCTGCCGATTGCTTTGTAAATCGGTTTGGAAAGGCTGGAAGCGCTTGCGTTAAGCAATCCCTGTATGGTTACCATGCTTCCGAGTTCCAGATATTTATCAGAGTGCAATACTCTGTGCAATTCGGGAATTTCCGACAGCGAGATGTAGCCGTGAAGGTTTTTTTTGGGAAAATACCCCGGGCGGCTCATAATATATGTTCCTCCGGCGAAAAGTACGCTATCAGGATTCCTTTTCACGGCTTTGTATAGCTCGCTCAGGCTTTTAGGTGATTCAAGAATAACGCTATTTATGTATTCCATTCCTCTTGCTCCTGTATTCGCAAACAAGTTTGATTATTTTTTCTATGTGGGTTAATTCCATACATTCGCAACCTGAGATAATAAGCTCGTTCGATGTGAAGCTTCTGTCCAGCAAGTTGTTTTTCGCTTTTCCTTTTCTTGAGGAAATGTAGCTTTCAACCTCGACGGCTTTCTCCGCTCTTAGGATTAAGGATGAGATAAGCAGTGTTTTTGATGCATAGCATTGATAGCATGGTTTTGAGCCTACCTCGGCATATGCTCTTTCTATGTCGTGCGCCAGAACGGTTTTTGAAAAGGTTTCGTATGTCTGGATTTTATGAATTTTATCGCTTTTCAGCCGAAAAGCGGGAATAAGGCAGGCAAGAGTGTAGTCGTCATCCAGTATTATCATGCAGTTCCCGCAAGACGCTCCCTTGCACGCGTTGTTTATGCTGAATGTCGGAATGACTTCATTTAAAATTCTTGAGAGCGGTTTGTCCGAACTCACGTTCAGATCGTATTTTTTTTCGTCTATTATGCATGTAAGTTTCATTATGTCCTCTTTATTTTTCCTTTGCGGTTACGGCGCTCTTCTTTTTGAGCAGCGCTAAAAGATCATCTTCCGTAATGGGAATGGCGTTTATGTTTTGATCCAGCGCCTGTCCGAATGCGGTGCATAGCGAGGTTGTGGTAAGCGCTTCAATCAGCGGAAGCGAAAATCCGGAAAAAATATTCGGGTTGCTTCTGATTCTCAGGTCTATGTTCGCAGCGTTCTTCGTACACGGACAGACCTCGGAAATCGTGCGGGTGATTGTGTGTTTTATTGTGTCCTGAAAACCCGTAACGTCAAATATTTTCCCTGTTTTTATTCTTGCCGTAACCCTGTCCACAACAGGGATGATTCTAACCGCGTCCATGTGCATATCCACTGAAATACAGCAACTGCAACAACTTACGAAGTATTTCGCATCTTCCAACCCTGTGGTGTAGCTTGTTTCGGTTAGTGGAAGCGAATAGCCCCGCCTTTGCTTTTCTTTTAAGCTCCTGCATGCGTTTTCCAGCATGAAGAGCACCATGCCGGTGGCTCTGCTCAGGGTGTTCGGTCCGGAGTCCTGCACGCGAGGACTGTTTATGTCTTCAAATTTGATTTTGTCCGTGTTTATGTCAAAGTATCTTTGTACAAGGCTTCTGTAAATCCTTTTAAGGTAACGGGTTAGGTTGAAGCCCAAAATAACCGTTATTTCGTTTTTATCCAGCGTCAGTGAAACGGAGTACTGCGCATTGTGCTGAAATTTGCTTGAAAAGCCGATTATGCCCTGTCCGGTGGACATCCCTATCCCTCTTGAATAGGGCAAAACCGATTTTTGTTTTTCCTTGAACGAGGTGTAAAGATTGTATGCGGAAAACCTGCGGTTAAAATCGCTGTCTTTTATGCAGTCCTCAATGTTTTGTTTCATTCCTTCGGGGCTTGTTGTTTCTATTACCGTTTTTCTTGCGCCGAAGTCGCCCGAGAGATTGTCCAGTCTCCATGCGGACGGAAACGCTCCGATGCTGTTAATGATGTTGTTAAAGTGCTGTTCCGCTGCGGCAAGGGCTGTGCAGAATCCCGCATCTACGAAAAAGGATGCCGGCGGGGTGTTGCTCCTGAGAGTGTTAATGTTTATCTCAAAAGCATTTACCTTGTAGTTCGGAATGAGACCCGCCATTATATTGTAGCATATCTCTTCGGTGAAAATCGGGTACGCCCCGAAGTCTATGTCCGCTCTTACCCGGTACGCAAGGGGTTTGTTTTCCGCGTCAAGTTCCGTTTGAAACAGGAATTTCGTGCGGGGGCACCAGGAGCTGATGTTGATTTGAAGTTCAACGGCTGTTCCCGTTTTTTTCGCAGCGAATGCCGCAATCGTCGAGACTACCGAAGGGGTAATGAGAAGATGGTTGTAATTTGTATGATAACGTTCGGGAGAGATTATCACGTCATGACGGGACATTTTCAAGGCGGTGGCTACGCTGTCTCTTACGTGCAGGGGCCACTGCGAGGCGCATGAGATATACACTTTTCCTTCGCTTGTGTTTGCGTATATTCTTTGTGCGCTGAGCATTGTGTCCGGGTAGCTTTTAACTTCAAATTCCGATTCGTATATCTTGTCTTTTTTCTTAAAATATGAAGAGATGTTCCCGCTGGAAAACCTGAACGATCTGCCGAACGGTTCCGGTCCTAAGGGTTTTCCCGAATTGAAATGAGACGGGGCGAAATATTCGTTTTGCTCAGAAGCTTTTTTTTCACTTTGAGCTTCATTATCGTTTTTTTTCTGTTTTTCATTTTTTGACGAGTTCTTGTCTGTTTCCGACGTTGAAAAAACCGAAACGTTCAGAGGAGCGAATGGCGTCCCGGCTTGCGAGGAAAGAGAGTCTTCCGGTGAGGAAAAAGGCGAGGCTGTTTCGGATAAGGCT
>CAMKAB010000036.1 GCA_946410375.1 uncultured Spirochaetaceae bacterium | reverse complement strand
CAAAATCCCGGCATAGGTGAAAACTCCGGGAGTCAGCATTGAAATCAGGAACTGCAGGAGAACGAAAACTATCACACCGAACGTCTTCAGCATTAAAAGAATCAGCGCTGTTCTCTTTGCATTAGCCGATCCGGTCAGAGACGAAAGAATCGCCACGGAACATGTTCCGATATTCGCTCCAAGCACTAAGTATATCCCCTGGTCCAGATCTATCAGCCCCGACACAAGCATCGTTATCGCAATACTGCTCGTAACCGAACTGCTTTGAACTATGGCGGTTAATATTACGCCGATTACAATTAAAAAAAACGGATTATTGACCGAAGCGATAAGCGTTTTCACCGATTCTTTTTGAGCGAAGACGGACATTGAAGAACTCATAGACTCCAGTCCGACGAAAAGCATACCGAAACCGGCGATAATTCCACCCATTTTTTTATACTTATCGCTTTTTGCAAAAAGCATCAGAAGCGCGCCGAACCCCGCCAGGGAAGAAAAAATAACGCTTGTTGAAACGCTCTCTCCCGCTATAAGCCCCAAAGCCACAATCTGACCGGTTATTGTCGTTCCGATGCTTGCTCCGTACAGAATTGTTGCGGCTTGTTTCAACGTCATGATTCCCGCGTTCACAAAGCCTATCGCCATAACGGACGTAGCTCCGGAACTTTGTATTGCCGCAGTTCCAACCACTCCTATTCCCACTCCGAGCATTTTACTGTTTGAAGCTTTAAAGAAAAGACGCCTGAGCGTTCCGCTGCTCACAGCCTGCAAGTTATCGGACAGCATTGAACATGCAATCAAAAAAATTCCGATACCGGAAAAAAGAATTAAAACAGACTCTATAACTTGTACATCCATGATGGTTAAAAAATAACAAAATTCTCAAAAAATTTCTACCTTGGAGTCCTTATCTGTTTAATCATTTTCGCTTTATGTTTCGGTATTCCAAAAAATACGCAAGGTGTCACGTACAAAACCGACCCGCGCATTTCAATGTTTGCAAACTGTTTGCCGCGCATCTGAAAACGTGGTAGCTATACTCCGTTTCAGCGCAGCCGAAATTGATCATAGTTACCTTTCAAAAAACAATCTGCTTATGCTATCCGTTTCAGCGCAGCTGACATTGATCAGAGTTCCTTAATTCAAAGCTCTTACACGCTAAAGCAGTATTCACCTCCGCATGAGAGCGGGCATAACATTGCAGTCTAAAATCTTACGCCCTAAAGCGGTATTCACCTCCGCATGAGAGCAGGCATAACGTTGCAGTCTAACATCTTACGCGCTAAAGCGGTATTCATCCCCGCATGAGAGCGGGCATAACATTGCAGCCTAACATCTTACGCGCTAAAGCGGCATTCAACCCCGCATAAGAGCGCCCAATATCGCCTCAAATCCCGCTTCCGCTTTATAAAGCCCGTCCAGTTCGATATATTCATCCCGCGTATGCGCAAGATACTCTTCCGACGGTCCGTAGCCGATCCCCGGAATGCCTTTTTCCCCGCAGAAATGGCTCCCGTTTGTACAAAAAGAGTAATGGCTCGTTCCGCTTTCCAATCCGGCGGCTTTCAATGCAGAGATAATGCTTTGAATCGTTTCGTCTTTTTCGTCGTAGCACCACGCCGGGAAAAACCGCTTAGCCCGAATCGTCTCTCCGGTGTAGCAGACAGCCTCTCCCGAAGTAATGTACGCACGGGCGTTGATTGACGAATCCTTTGCCCTTGCTCTCTCAACCGCTTCATTAAACTGCGAAAGGACAAAATTCTCATCTTCCCCTACAAGAAGACGCCTGTCGAACGTGGCTCTGCACAAAGACGGAACAACGGACGCTCCCGGATACGGATACGACTTGATATCGGTGAGGCATAAAATCCCGTCTCCGAGAATTTCATGATGTCGCGGTACGATTTTCCTCACTTCTTCCAGCACCTTCATCATTGAATACACGGCGTTCACGCCTTTTTCCGGATTTGAAGAATGACAGCTTACTCCTTCCGTTTCCAAAGCTATCTCCGCCCTGCCCCGCTGTCCGATTTTAACCTTATTTGAGCTTGCTTCAGCAATAATCACGAAATCAGGATTGCATGCTTTCGTTATCTCTCTGCTTGAAACACCCTCAAAACACTCTTCCTGCACCGTGCCGGAAATGCAGATTCTTCCCGCAAAGTCCTTCCCGTTCTTTTCAGCAAACTTTGCCGCAGAGAAAATCGCGCACCCGAGAGACACCTTCATATCGGAAGTTCCCCTCCCGTACAGTTTTCCGTCCGATACGGTTCCCGAAAAAGCGTCAAACTTCCATTTTTCGTTGTCAATCACCGGCACCGTGTCTATGTGTCCGTCTATCAACACCGTCCTGCCCGGTTTTTTACCATTGATTATTCCGAGGACGCTTCCGTATTTATCAACGGAAACACTGTCGTAGCCCCATTTTTTCATATAATTCATAATGAGCTCCGCCACATTCTTTTCTTCTCCCGAATAGCTTCTCGTTCTGATAAGAGCCTCTGCGAACTCAAGTAAATCCGACTTATCCATAACTCCCCCCTCTTCTCATTCATATCAACGTTTTTGCAAACGGTTTTTCGTCTGAAACACCGTTTTTCATCACTACGCCGCTATTATACTGTTATTATATTATCATACCGCATAACGGGAAATGTGTAAGTCTCGTGTTGCGAATTAATCTTAATTGACACGCTCAAAATGTTGTTTTAAAAATGAGGTATGGCAAGAAAACACAAACATCTCGAAAAAAATGCTGTTATCCTCTTACTTACCCTTTTTACACTGTTTTTTTCGTCCTGCGCCGTACAGCAGAGCATTTCAAACACGGAGAGCTACACAAGTTTTACCGTGTATCCGTTTTTGGAGAACCTGACAAGCGATGTGGCATCATGGGCGGCGTTTGAAAACCGAGACGAATTTTTTGAAAAGAACCTTATGTTCTTTGCGGAAAATCTCGAAGACAACTACGGAACATCCTATGTGGACCTCAGAAAAAAATACGATGCCGAGGGACCGAAGGTGTATGGCGTTTATTTCAGTTTTGAATCGCTGGAAGCGCTCTCGGAAAACATTTTAAAAAATACGGTAAGCGAAAACGAATCCGTTTCCGGTCGTGAAGAGAAGCATTTCATTTCATTCTCGGAAACAGAAGGAGCGAAGCGTTTTGATATAACAATCTCGCTGGAAACATGGGAAGAGCTCTCCCGTCTGATTCCGCTACTGAAGGAGCCCAACCTTGAAGTGTACGGACCTGTTTACAATAATCCTCCGTACGGAACCAAAACAGAAGAAGAATACTACTATATGATAGACTTCATCTTCGGTTCAGGCTCGGAAGACATTAAGAAATCATGGGTGGATATACGTTTTAAGGCACCCGGCGCCATAAAGGACACAAACGGAACCGTTATCAACACCTCGGAAAGCGAAACGGCGGACAGTGTGGAATTCCGTATTCCGCTTATTGACGTGCTTCTCCTCCATGAACCGATTCATTTCTTCTGCGAATGGGAAAACAGCTAAGCCTCTGAAAGAAAAAAACCTGAAGAGGCGAAATTCCGTTAAGAACACATTTGAAACAGGAAACTGTATGCGTTTTTCCCTGAAAGGGAAAAACCTGAAGAAGCAAAATTCCGAGGAGGCATGAAAGACTTCCGAAAAACAAACGGACGGAGAAAACAAATATTCCCCGTCCGTATTTTTTTACGCTTTTTTACTCTGAGAACCGAAGATGTTCGCCGCGCCGAAAAGGACTTATTATTCCCCTCCGCTATTTTCACCTTTCTGAATCAAGCATTGAAAGCGGCGCGGAAAACAGGTTTTCACCTTTCAGCTTTTCAGATCCTCAGCGTAATCAGTGAATTTCGAAGTAAACCGCGTGAGTCAAATGGTTATTCAAACCGTAGCCGACAAGAATATCTCCTCCGATGTAAGAACCTAAGCCGAAAGCCACGGATCCGCCGATATCCCATCCGTCCCAGTTATCCCAGCAGTCGGCAAACGGCGCATTGTTTACATCCATAGGAACCAAATCCACTATTGCATCGTATCTTTGCTTAGAACGAATACCCGCCATCACTTTTATCTGGAACACGGTGTTAATTATTCCTTTCTTCAAAATTCTTTCGTATCCCGCACCGACAGCGATGTAATCACGGTATAAATCAGTGGCAAGATAGCCCGGCATACCGTAGAATCCTCCGTAAGAGAAATATGATGAACGCAATAACCGCGGTTCTCTGCTTGTTAACGCCGCGATATCAAGCCAAACAGCGTCTCTGTCCGAGAACTTGAACGACTTAAACCCTTTGAATCCGAACATGTAAGTAAGCCTTAAACCTTTAAGCTCAGTGTCGTACATTCCTCCGCGCGCCACAACATCCAGTCTCTTTCTATCCAAAGCGAAAACATCCAAACTCGTAGGGTTGTAAAGAACATAGCTCAGTGTAGCCTGCGGATAGAAGAAGTGCTGCAAAGAAGTGTAATCCTCCCTGTAGCCCTTATACCCCTCACTTTCAGAATCCAAATAGTTACCCGTTACGAAAAGGTTCTGCGCATTCGCCTCAAGTCTGATATTGTAATTTTTACCGTTAGTTATGAGGAAACCGCCGTGGCCCTCAACCTCAGCCTCGGGTATTCCGTTCTGCGTTAAGGAAGAGTGCATTTGGTCCGCATACACCATTTGAACGCCGTACTGCCCTTTAAAACCGAGATACGTGTAGAATAAATGATTCTTACTGCGATTCAACTGATAATAAATATCGGTATTCATACTGATATTCTGAGTTAAATCAAACTTAAATGATAAATCCAATCCCAGCTTTTCATTATTGAACAGTCTCGGCTTGTAATATCCCATACTTATGGAAGGCATATCAATCTTCCTTACCCTTCCCGAATCGGTTCCGTCTGTTGTGCTCTTTCCGTCCGGTTTAAACTGTAAACCGAGGTTTCCGTAGAATCCGAGTGAAAACCTTGTTTTTGAGAAAGCTGTCTCAAACTTCGACTTGATGGAAGATTCTATTTCCTTATGAGTCTTCTGAGGATACTTGGTAAAATAGGCTCCGCGTCTGTTCGGATCCTTGTACACCTTTTGCTCCTCGGTGAATTGACTTGCAATCTCCTCTATTACGTCTCTGTATTTCTCCACCGCATCATACCCGCGCTGAAGGATTCCCACAGGGTTTGAGAAACTGAGTGTTGAAAAACCCGTTACATCGCAGTAGATGTTGTATGTGGCGAGTTCTCTCTGCCCTCTGGAAACGTTTTTAAGCGTAATATCAAGAGCTCCGCCCATAACACCGGACAAGGACATGTATTTTTGTCTGTTCTCTTCCACCGTCTCGGACTTCGGAAGCGTTACGCATATCACAATATCGTATCCGTCCGCCACAGCCTCATCCACGGTATAGTTGCTCTCAAGACCTCCGTCCATCAAAACGGTGCCGTCCGGCAGGATAACAGGTTTGAACGCGAGAGGTATGCTCATACTTGAACGCATCGCCATGATTAAATTACCCTCGTCCCAGCGATATTTTGAGCCGTCTCTCATATTTGTGGCATTACAGGTGAAAGGCACTTCAAGGTCCTTGTTAAAATCCAAATATTCGGGAACATTTCCTACCACGTTGTAAAGAAAGTTCATAATAGCGTAATCGTCTATAATGGCGGTTGTTCCCATCATTTTCTTATCAAGAGATAAGGTGAATATGTTATTTCTGTTATAATCAAGCGCACGAGCCAAAGGTCTGTAGCCGGATGTTTCAAGCGTAATGAACATGGATGCCAGGTCCTTATTCGTAACAAGATTGACTAAGTCCCTCGGGCTGTAACCGGCGCAATATACTCCGCCTATCAAAGAACCCATACTTGTTCCGTAGACTTTATCAATAGGGATTCCGTACGTTTCAAACGCCTCAAGGATAGGAATATGAGCGATTCCCTTTGCTCCGCCTCCGGAAAGGACCAGAGCCACTGTAGGACGTCCGTCCGCCGTTTTTGCGAACATGCTTCCCGTTAATATCGCAAAAAACAACATGATAATCAGAACTTTTTTCATAAAAACCACCTTTTTCCGAATATTCAATAAAAAAATAATACTACAAAATAAATATCACAAAATCTTCGAACCCGCACTACTCGCTCTTCGCATCAAACCACTTTCCCGTGAGGGAACTTGCGATTGAACGGTTCAAATTCTCCGGTTTCAGGATTTCGTTTCCGCAGTCTATGCAGAAATTATCACTCATTCCGGAAATATAATCAAATATGATTCTATCGTAATTACCGTCGTGTTCAAGATATGACTTATGCTTTTCGGTAATATAATTATAGAAGCCCGCGGAAAGCATATTCCCTTCCGCCTTGTACGGTTCTTCATCAAACGCATACGTTGTAAACAGGTCGTTCAGGTAATTGTAAATCAGCCGTATCAGCCTTGTGTAATACTTTTGATAACCGGAAAGAATCGGGCTCTTGTAAATATGTTTATAGTTAAAATTTATCATTTCCCGCACTGCGGAAAAAACACCCTCGGAAAAACAGATCACCCCTTCCTTCTCGGATGAAGTTATCATGTCTTCCACAAGAGTGTTAATCATATCGCCGTTTCTCGTGCCGAGCGTTTTAACGCATATCTCAGGCAGCTCGTCTTCCTTTACTATTCCGAGACGCACCGCATCCTCGAAATCCCTGCCCATGTACGCAATCTGATCGGAAAACCTCACAACGCAGCCTTCCCATGTGGCGGGAATCAAGCCCTCTTTTGTTTTTACGTTTGATAAATCCTTCACCTTGAAATCAGGTTCCAGCGTACGGACGAAATGCTCGCCGCAATGGCTTACTATGCCGTCCCGCACGGCGTACGTTAAATTAAGCGAAGACAGAAAGTCCACCACCCTGAGAGAATTTATTTCATGCTCGAACTTCGGCAGTCCTTTTTCCTGCATAAGAACATTTAAAATAACCTCTCCGATATGTCCAAACGGAGTATGCCCTAAATCATGTCCGACCCCTATCGCCCATGCGAGTTCGGTATTCAAACCCATTCCACTGCAAATCGCGGAAGAAATGGAAGCCACGTGCAAAACATGCTCTATGCGCGTACAAATATGGTCGTTGCTCGGAGCGAAAAAAACCTGCGTTTTATGTTTTAATCTTCTGAAAGGAGAAGAATGGATTATCGCGGTGGTATCCCTGTAATATGCGGAACGCACACCGTCCGCCCGGTTTTTCACTCGACCGGTAAGGGTAAAGTCCGAGAGTTTATTTGAGAAATGCATACAGTCTCCTGTTTCAAAGGTGCTCTTAAATTCAAGATTTTTGCTTTAATTCTAAAACTATGGTATCATATTTTTTTATGGTACTCTACATAATTCCGCTTCTTGCTCTCATATTTAATTTCGCCGGCTTCGCTTTTTGCATAAAGTTTCTGCTTTCAAAGAGATGGAGATACTGGGTAATGCCCGTTATATTCAGTTTGGGCTTGATTATCATAAGCATTATATGCACGGTGAACATTGCGCTGGAAGGAAGCGTGCCGGAAATTGTTACTTTCGCTTTTAATATCTCAATCATACTGGCAATTATCGGTTTTCTTTGGATTTGGTGCGTGCTTCTCTTCTCGTTCGGCTTAAAAAAGGAAAACTTTGAATTACAGGAAAACCCCGACGCGGACGACTTCGAGAGCGCAAGCGCGGCTTCAAGCGACGCGGACGACTCCGAAAGCGCAAACGCGACTTCAAGCGTCGCAAACGACTCCGAGAGCGCAAGCGCGGCTTCAAGCAACGCGGACGACTTCGAGAGCGCAAGCGCGGCTTCAAGCGACGCGGACGACTCCGA
>CAMKAB010000035.1 GCA_946410375.1 uncultured Spirochaetaceae bacterium | reverse complement strand
GCAGACTGTAAATCTGTTGGCTCAGCCTTCGAAGGTCCGAATCCTTCTCTCTCCAACAAAAAAAACACCTCGGTCAACCGAGGTGTTTTTTGTTTTATGCTATTTTATGCGAACACAATACGCGCATTATGTGACGCGCATTATGTGCGAAATACTCTTTTCCTAAGATTTCTTTATGCCCGAGCACGAGGCTTACGTGCGAAATCACCGGTTTCATAGGTCGGTCGCAGCGGATAACGGCTCTCGCTTTTTTGCGGAACAATTCCCCGAAAACAGGCAGAGGCGATAATCTTCCACTCACTCGTTAACCCGTGCTTCCTCGTTAATCCATACTTCCTAATTAATCAGTGCTTCCTCGTTAATCCGCCACAACACTCAATGAATATGCTTCCGCAAGAAATTTCCGACTTTCTCAAAATACTCTTCATGATGCGTCATATGCGCTTTCACATGCTCGGAATCCTCAAAAACGAGCCTCTCATACTCAGGTCCCCCGTAAAGCGAAATATTAACATCAAGACAACCGAAAGGCACAGTTGTGTCTTTTCCTCCGTGAATAAACATTATGGGAATCTTAGCATACGGCAATCTGAACTTCACGTTATCTTTATTTATATTCCAACCTGCAAAAATTCTTGAATACAATGCGATCAAATTCACAGTCGGAAAAGCCGGAACATGATAGCGATACTTGAACTCGTTTTTATACTCATCTCTCACCGCGGTAAAACCGGAATCGGCAACCATGCACTTCACATTTTCAGGCAAATCAAGCCCCGACGCCATAAGGGTTGTTGTTGCCCCCATGGAAAGTCCTATCACGGCAATCTCAGCTTCGCTGTCGTACTCGCTCAGTTTATACAACCAGTCCTTCAAATCTTCGCTTTCGTAGTAACCCATCGTGATAAAGCGTCCTTCGCTCGGCTCATGAGCACGCAAAGAAAGCATAAGAACGTTGTATCCCATTTCAAATACAGGATGAGTATAATTATAAAAACGGACATAAGAATCATGATATCCATGCACGAAAACCACATACGAGTGAGAATTTCCGTTCCTGAAAAACTTCGCCTTCAATTTCAACCCGTCAAATGATGTAAGCTCCCACATTTCAGAAGGGGTCTCTTCAGCCCATTCATTCGCCGCGCGAATAAACCCGTCCAACTTTTCCTGTTCCGCGCTCTCCTCAGGCGTTCCCTTAAATCTCGGATCTATCGTCGGAACAGTTTTCAAAGTTCCTCCGCATTGCGCAAGACAAAACATCACAAACGTAGCGATAAAAACGATTCCTATAACAACAAACAATATCCGTTTCAAAATACGGCTTCTATTTTTTTCTTTCATAGTTTTTTATAACACAAAAAAAACCCTTCTGCAACATTCGCATACCCTGTACGGAAGCCTTTCAACCGTTTTAAATCCCAGTTTCTGACGCCGTACAGCAACCCCTGTTTTAAGGACATAACCGATTCAAAGGCAGGTTTTTACGGGAAAATGACAGCTCAATTTATCAATAACTACATATTCTTATCAAAAATTTAATAAAATTTTCGCTTCAAGCGGATTATATAAATAAAAACTCATATTTAACGGAGAACATATGTCAAAGAAATTAGACTTTTACTCGTTCAGCAATAAAGGTTACACAGGTCAGGTTATCCACATTGAAGCGGATGTCAGAACAGGCTTCCCGGGATTTGACATCATAGGACTTCCCGATGCGGCAATAAAAGAAAGCCGCGAACGCGTCCGCACCGCTCTCAGAAACTGCGGATTCAAGTTCCCCACTCAACGTGTTCTCGTATCCCTTTCCCCTGCGTCCGTTCCGAAAAGCGGGTCGCTGCTTGATCTCGGAATCGCCCTCGCAATCCTTTTCGCATCGCAAAAACGGGACAAAACACACGACTTGCCAAAGGACGATCTTTTTTCATCAGTTTCCGAAAGCGCATACGAAACAGGCAATGCCGCTGAGCTTGAAACCTGGGTAAAAGGGCAACAAGCCCCGATCTTAAACCGGGCGCAATCAGCCTCGGAAACGGACAAACCGAATAAAACAAATAATTCCCCGATAAATGCGGAATCGGACGAAACCATAAAAATCATGGCTGCGGGCGAACTCGCACTGGACGGACGGATTGTTGAAGATTATTCCGTTATCGGAACAATAGAAGCCGCACGAAAAACAGGTTGTTCCCTCTGTCTCATTCCCTATTCAAAACCGGGAGAAAAAGGAATAATCAAAGTCAGCACCCTCACCGAAGCGTTTCTGAAAAGCGGGGAAATTCTGAATAAAAATCAGGTCGACCTCGCTCTCCCGGTAACGAAAAACGGAAGCTCCCGATGCAAACCGGTTTTCTCGGATATTATCGGGCTTGAAAAAGAGAAAGAAATACTCACGCTTGCTGCCGCAGGAATGCACAGCATTCTGCTTTTCGGCCCGCCGGGAGTGGGAAAAACGATGCTTACAACGAGACTTCCTCTTCTGTTGCAAGACCTGGATGACGAAACGCTCTCCACCGTTCAGCATATCTACGGCTGTGCGGGACTCGCAAAAAACGATAGCCGACCTCCCGTGCGGCTCATCCCTCACGATGCTTCAAAAATTCAATTCACTCAGGGATTAGACGCGAAAACTCCCGGCGACGGAGCCCTTGCCCATCGGGGAACGGTAATTTTAGACGAGATAACAGCCTATTCAAAAAAACTTCTTGAAACAATCAAGGAAACGTACGATGCGGGCTTCACGCTCTCCGAGCTCAGCGGGGAACTCGTATCTTTTCCCGCCGCATTTTTGCTTACGGGAAGCATGAACGCATGTTCCTGCGGAAATCTCGGCTCTCCGAATGATGCCTGCCTATGCACCAGCCACGCAGTTGTAAACCACTGGAACAAAGTCGGCACACCGCTTCTCAGCCGCTTTGATATTCGCATTCCGATTGAAGCAACGTCTTTGAAGGACCACATTTCAGACCCCGTAAAGCCCGATTCGTATTACATAAACAAAGTCTCGGTTGCAAAAGAAAGACAAGAGCGTCGCTACAGGGATCATAACGGCATTGCGTACAACGGGGATTTTCATATCAGCGGTCATAACGCGCTGTCGGTTTTCAGAAAAGAAATTGAGCTTTATTGCAATGCATTTCAGACGAACCAGACATATAACACGAGAGAGGTTATCGGAATAGCCTCCCTTGCCCGGACCATTGCGGACACAAACGACAAGGACGAGGTTAGCAAAGATGATATCGCCTGCGCTTTAAAACTGAAACGATACGGCACGGGGGATTATTACTGGCGCACAATAAAATAATCCGACAAATAAACAAATAATACGATTAAAACAAAACAGCAAATACTACTCATCACCACACGTTAGAGCATTTTTTAATAGCGATAAGAAGCGTTTTATCTATCCGCCGGGCAAGATTTTTTTCTTTCTGCTTATACCACTCCTCGGACACCTCTTTAAAATAATCAAGAGACATATAGTAAATGCTGTTCGGTTTAAACGGAGACTCCTCTTCGTTCGGCTTCGGAACCAAAAACCGGCTGAAAAACGTGCTTGAAAGAATAACAAAAGACCTGTGAAGACCCAAAAAAATGGAATCCTGCGTTATTTTCAAGTCGCCAATCGCAAACAGTATTCTACCGGCAGGAACAAACATGGAAATCGCCACAGTTCGGACTATCGTCCACGCCACCGGCACGAAGCGCACCTTCCTTTTCGTGAACACACAGAACAGAAGCAAACACAAACTCATTACACCGCAAAGAGTTACGCTATCGGTAAAAAGGCACAGAGTAAGGCACGCCCCCCCCAGGATCATCTTTATTATTCGCCCCGTTTTTACTCCGCGAGTCATATATTTAACCGGTTTTGCAAGGTACGCCGCAAAAAATGAGGGCTCCGTTATCGTATCCAGGAATTGCGACTTCTTGCAAAAAAGCTGCGTCAGGAGCCCCAAAACAAAAGAACTTACAATTCCGCACCCCAAAATAACGGGAGCAAGCGTATACACCCCTTCCCCGAGGAAAAAACGTGAAACAAAAATCTGCACGATATTCGACACGAACGCACCCGCCTCGCTGATTGTTATGAATGAAAAAGAAAATTTTTCTTCGCACATACCAGCCCACATCGTCTTTTTTTTGTCCGCCTCCCCGGAATCCGGTTTTTCTTCTCCGCGAGACGAAGCGATTACGGGTGCATACTGATTGTTTTTCCTTCGCTTGCTTTTTTTTGAAAGAAAAACCAGTAACTTATAAAAGAAAAACATAACAAGAGAGCTGGAAACGCTCCCTGCCATGGATAAAATAAAGGCATAGGAAAACAGGGTGCCGTTTATGAATCCCTGCAGGAAAATTTTTAAAAGAACAAGCGAGCAGAATTCCACGAAACTGAATCCCGAATACAACGCAACGAGAAGCGGACCATTGGAAAAACCGAGCCGTATGAACACAGGTTTCGGAATCGAGAGTTCCAGGATTGAACAAAACAGACAAAGGGCGGCGAATAAAGCTATTTTTCGCTTAGATTGAGACAGCATCAACATCCTCTCCCGCTGTTGAAAAATGCATCAATCCTTTTGAATCCCTGCTCAAAATATGCACAGAAATACCGTTCGGCAAACACGCATTGAACTCTCCCGCTTCGGAAATTCCCCCCTTGCTGAGGCAGGTTTTGTTCGGGCAAGCCGATTCAAGGAACATAACTTCCCCTCCTTTTACCCGTATGGTTGTTTTTCCGTGCAGTCCGTCAAACGTATATTCCTCATTTGATTCAAGAGGATAAACATACACGCCTTTCGGCGTTGTTATCCGCACATACGCCCCCTTTCCGTTTTCCACATACCGAATCGCCGCATACACGGTCAGGCAAATAAGAAAAAGAGTAAACAAAACATCTCCAAGCGTAATTTTCAATTTTAAACCGTATTCTTTTTCGTTCATCAAAATTCGTCCGTCCGAATGAACTGTATCATAAACAGCGGATTTCTGAAATAGGACCCTCGGAACGTTCCGCTGAAGAGCGTAATATCCGAAAAGTTTTCTGTGAAGTTTTGTGTTTTTAAGCCTGTTTTTCTCTATAAAGCAAAAAAACAATGATAAAAATAGCATAAAAGTACTACAAGGAGTCAACTATGAGCCTGATTTTTATAACCGAGGATAACGCCACGATCAGATTGGGAGTAAAGAAATATCTTGAAAAATCGGGATATAACGTACTCGGCTTTGAAACGCTCAAATCAGCACGAGAAGCGCTTTCCGTTACAAAACCGGACCTTCTCATTCAGGACGTAATGCTTCCTGACGGAGACGGCTTTGAGTTCGTAAAAGAGCTCCACGCTTCGTGCAACATCCCCGTTATATTTATGACGGCTCTTTCCTCCGAAGAAAACAAAGTGACCGGCTTTGAAAACGGCGCGGACGATTACATCACCAAACCTTTTTCACCAAAAGAATTAGTTCTTCGCGTACAGGCTGTTCTCCGAAGAACCGAAGCCCCGGCGAACAACACGGTTCCTCTTAATGACACCCAGGATTTCACAGAACGGGTTTTCATTGCGGACAAGGGAAAAATGACCTTTAACCGTTACGAGCACAAAGTTACCGTAAACGGAGAAAACATTGCGCTCACCTCAGCTGAATGGAGGATTTTGGACCTCCTCATTAAAAATGCGATGGTCGTCCTTCCTCGCGCTCAGATTTTAAAGGAGTGCTTTGATTACACCGAGCTATCCTATGAACGAATTGCCGACACGCACATAAAAAATTTGAGAGCGAAACTCGGTCCGTACCCGTGGATTGAAACGGTTCGCGGCTACGGCTACAAATTCATCGCTCATCCGCAAACAAAATGAAAAAGTATTTTCTACGCTATCTTGTCTACATTTTGTTGATTACTCTTTGTTCAATAGCGGTTTTAAGCGGTTTCACTTTTTATCAGTACCGATCAAGCGGAAAAGCGTGGAAAAACGCAATCTACGAAAGCTGCGTATCCGAACTGGAAGGAAGCCTGAAAAGCTCAACCTACCCCGATCTGAAAATAGACGGGCTTAACCTCTTCGGTTCCATTGCAGGAGACAAAAGAATAAGCGGCTACCTCGTAAGAAACTCGTCCGGAGCGGTGATTTTAACCGTTGGGCAAACTCCGGGAGGCGAAGTTCTGGCATCGTTCTTTGACGAAGAGAACATCACAACGGGAAAAGAAGTCAAGACAAAGCGAAGAAGCATCGTGATTAACGTAAGCACCAGCACCGATGACGTTTTCATCATTGAGCGCACAAGCGATACCATACTGAAAAACAAGACGTTCCTGCCGGATTTTATTGATAACAACGACATTTTAGGATCAATCACAGTTTCATTTACGGGAGATGAGCTTTTCTCAGTGGACATACTGAGTTATTCGCCGCGAACGTATATCTACTCGAAGCAGATAGTAAACCCGATATTGAAAAGCCTGCTCTTCTCCGTTCCGCTTTCCATTCTGATCGCCATAGTGGGAGCGTACGTGGTAAGTTCCAGAAACACGCGATACATAAACAACGTACGCGTTGCGCTAAGGCGTCTTGCAGACGGCGAATCCGATATTGAAATTCCAAAGTACCGCCACAGCGAGTTAGCGGAGATAGGAGAGGCTATAGCCGAGTTAGATAAAAGCTTACAAGCTAACAAAATAAGCAGAAATGCATGGCTGAGAAGCATTTCCCACGATTTAAACACACCGGTTTCCGCAATGAAAATAATCATAGACGGTCTTTCCGACGGTTTTTTTGACGCGGACAAGGAAACCTTATCCGAACTGAAAGCGCAAAACGATATGCTCAGCGAGCGCATAAAACGCGTTATAGATTATTCAACCCTGCTTTCCGAAACCCGGATACACAAGGAAATCGTTGCGACAAGCGCATTTACGGACAGCATTATAATGGAGTGCGCCGCAGATGATTCCATAACGTTCAAAGCGGACGCTGATGAAATATTCTGCGACACCGCTCAAATGAGAAGAGCGGTCCTCGAACTCATCAATAACGCAAAGGAAAACTCCGCGGAAAACGGAAAAATCGAAATCCGAATTTCTTCGAGGGACCCGGAAGCGTCCGTTATTTCTGTTAAAAACAAAGGCTCTCTTCCTAAAAACATTGATTACAACTCACTCTTTGAGCCCTGGACGAAAGGCACGTATTCCCGTTCGGGAGAAGGTAACGGATTGGGACTCGCAATTGTGGGTGCGATTATGCACCTGCACGGAGGAAAGGCGTCGCTGAAAGAAGAGGGAGGATACATCGTGGCATCGCTTACGTGGTGAATACGGGAA
The DNA here is from genome assembly GCA_946410375.1 of uncultured Spirochaetaceae bacterium. Taxonomy (GTDB): domain Bacteria; phylum Spirochaetota; class Spirochaetia; order Sphaerochaetales; family Sphaerochaetaceae; genus CAMKAB01. Next base: position 550 of record CAMKAB010000035.1, on the reverse strand, counting down.
ATGCACGATTTTTAATTTGTCAATATCACGACAAAGTCAATATTACGATAAAGTCAATATTACGATAAAGCGGCGTTCGTACCATGCCGAAATGCAAAATCTTTACGGGCTTTACATAATTTCTTCTTGCTCCGAATACTGAAAAACAAAAATAAAACCTCTTTCCGGGATACATGCGTTGTGCAACAAAATATTATTCATCAATAACCCCCAACTCCTCCATTGAAAAAGATAACTGAATATGTCATAATAAAATGCAATTATTTAGGAGGATTATCGTCCTCTTTCTCTTTAGGAGACGAAATTGCGCATTCTAGAAGAAAAGATTTTAAAAGAAGGTAAAATTCTTCCGGGTTATATAGTAAAGGTTGACGGCTTTTTAAACCATAGAGTAGACACCGTGTTTCTAAACCTGCTGTCTGAAGAATTTAAAAAATTTTTCAACATAAAAAAAGTTTCCGTAATACTTACGGCAGAAGCCAGCGGCATTCCGTTAGCCACGGTCTGTGCATGCAATTACGGAATTCCTTTGATTTTCGCAAAAAAAGCG
>CAMKAB010000034.1 GCA_946410375.1 uncultured Spirochaetaceae bacterium | reverse complement strand
GAGGATGCGGAACTGAATTACAGTATCTTTGAAAAGTTCAGAAACGAGTTTAATTATCAGACACGGCTTGATTATGAAAATCTTCCTCGAGACGACTACGGTTTGGATATTAAGCGTATTTTTACGATTATCAGGGAAGAGCTTGCTCGGATTCCGAATTGGAGGTTGCTTGAAGCGTGCGCCCTCGGCCTCTTTTCTTTTGATCAGTTTGTGATGTGGTCGGATCTCAGGAAAAAGTCGGAAGAACTGGCAAACAACAAGATTGTGGCGAGTCTTATTCAGGGGAGGGTTACGTTTACGCAGGAGCCGCTTCCAGAGGTGTCCGACGAGGATTTTACGCAGGAAGTACTGCCTGTGTCTTTGGACGAAAGCCAGCTTCAGGCGGTGAAGGCGGCGGCGAGGGGCTATAGTTTTATTTTGCAGGGTCCTCCCGGAACGGGAAAAAGTCAGACGATTACCGGAATGATTGTAAACTCCATCGTACAGGGAAAGAAGGTGCTGTTTGTGGCTGAGAAAATGGCTGCGTTGCAAGTGGTGTACAGAAACCTGAAAAAGGTGAACCTGAGCGATTACATTTTGGAACTTCATTCTACAAAAACCACGAAATCCCATCTTACTTCCCAGCTGCGTACGGCGCTGGAAAGGGAATATCGGAATACCGGTGATAACAGCGCAAATAAGGCTTTGATTGAAAAGGATAATGCATATCTTTCGCGATATGTTGATATTGTAAACGGGAAAACCGATTGCGGGATGAGTCTTTTCGGTCTTGTGAATGCGTATGAGGACTACAAAAATATTCCGACGATTGATTTGCGATATCAGGACGTGCGATTCGAAACGGAAGAAGGACTGAACGAGTTTTATAATCACCTGAAGGAGTATGCGCGAAGCATACAGAAGTTCCGTCCCGTGAGGGAAAGTCCGTATCGTTTCTTGAAGTTGACGCGCTTTGACGATGAGGGAGAGCTCAGTGCGAGTACTGAGCTGAAGGCGATAGCTGATTCATTGCACAGCCTGAAAATGCAGTTGCGGGAATTTTTTACGGATTCCGAAAACGAACGAAACGGCGAACCCGTCCCGGATTTCAAAGCCGGTATCGGGGAAAACATCTCTTATTCCGAACTTTCGGTTTTATTATCTTTTTACGAAGCGATTCAGACACTGAAAAGCCGTAATGCGTCATCTGAAATATTAAGCCTTTCCGAAGAAGAAATAGGCAAAGAGTTCGCTCTGATAGAATCATATCAAAACGTAAAAAAAGAAAAACTTACGTATGGCGAGGCGTTCTGGCAAAGCAGCGCATTGCAACTTGACGTCCCGTCTCTGCTCAGGACATGGGACGAAGTTAAAAAGGGGATTTTCAAAAAGAGAAAAAGGGATGATTTTATTTCTCATGTGCGTTCATATGTGTTAAAAGGGAGGATTATTGAGGATAACGTTGAAAAGGAAATGAGGAGGCTTGCCGAGTATATCAGCGCCAGGGCGGAAGCGGACGCGATAAGGGGAAGCCTTACGGCAGCTTTTTATCCGTATGCCGAATCCGATAACGAGGAACTGACATCGTTGAAAAACGATCTTCTGGTAGTTCGAAATGCAGGGAAAAAAGTTCTTTCTTTATGCTCCAGGGCATCCGATGAAGGGAAAATACAATCTTTTTGTGAAAAAAATTACAGGGATGCGGATCGTATCGGTTCCATTGCCGGCATAATCAGGCGGATTTCTGCGGATTTTGAGCGTCTTTCCGCTGTGTTGAATATTGATTCCTCCTTCTATAATGAATCTCTTTCCGAGGTGGAGCGTATTGCTTCCGACTACAAGGACAATCTTTTCCTCATTTATGATAAAGCGTATTGCAACGAGCAGAGAGCCTGGTTTTCAGGTAAGAAGTACGCCGAGCCTTTCCTGGAAATGATGTTGAACGGGGATGCACTGCCTGAAATCTTTACTGTCTTGAAAGCTTCGTATTACAAAGCGCAGATTAACGCCGTAATCAGAAGCGGCAGGGAACTTGAACGTTACGGCAGCGATGATTTTGAAACTCTTGTTTCGGAGCTTGCGAAGGCGGAAGATGATTACAGACGCCTTGTTGTGCAGTCCATACCTCTTCGAATACGGGAATATTACGAAAAAAAGCGCGCGAATGCGGACAGCGGCTTCGACTTGCAGGAAAATCTTGTGCGGCGTTTTATAACGCGCGGAGGAAAGGGCATTCCCATAAGGGCGTTGTTCAGCGAATGTGCTGATTATATCACCGACTTGTGCCCGTGCGTGTTGATGAGTCCGCTTTCCGCCGCTCAGTATTTGGAGCCGGGAAAAAAGATTTTTGATCTTGTGATATTTGATGAAGCATCTCAAATTCAGACCTGTAAAGCGGTGGGAGCTATTGCTCGGGGTGAGAATTTGGTGATTGTGGGTGATTCAAAGCAGATGCCGCCTACCAATTTCTTTAAAAAAGCGTTTGTTTCGGATGATGAAGACGAGTTTTCTCTTGAATCCGAGAAAATGAAGGATTTAGAGAGTATTCTGGACGACGCCGAGGTCCTCGGACTGCCGACATCCACGCTTTCCTGGCATTACAGGAGTAAGAGCGAGAGCCTTATCCACTTCAGTAACAAGCAGTATTACAACCACCGCTTGAAAACCTACCCGTCTACCGATTCATCGCTATCCAAAGTTGTCCTCAGACGGGTGCAGGGGTACTACGAAGCGAAGGCGAAGGAGCCTAATCCGTATGAAGCGGAAGCGATTGTTGAAGAAATAAGGAAAAGACTTGGCAACCCTGAAACAAGCCGGGATTCCATCGGCGTGATAACATTCAGTGAAAAGCAGCAGAATGCGATTATCAGGCGTTTGGATGATTTGTTTGAGAGAAATGCGAAACTCGCCGCCCTTGCTCACTGGTACGAGAATGAGATTGACTGTGAGGATAAACTCATTGTTAAAAACCTTGAGAATATTCAGGGCGACGAGCGGGATGTGATTATTTTGTCCGTGACGTTCGGCAAAAACAAAGAGGGGAATTTTGTAAGGAACTTCGGTCCGATAAACAAGGAAGGCGGAGAAAAGAGGCTTAATGTGGCTTTCAGCCGTGCAAAAAAGCTTATGGAAGTGTTCACCATTATTGACGTGAGCGATTTCAATGCGGAAAGTTTGAGCCGCGGCGCAAAGGATTTAAAGGAATTTCTGCTTTATGCGAAGGATGGGGAACGGACGGATGGTTCGGTGAATAATAATGAGGAGAGTGTTAAACGGGAAATTGCGCGGTGTTTAAGGAACGAAGGTTTTGAATGTGCGTTTAATGTGGGGCTTTCCGATTTTAAGATAGACATCGCTTTGTCGTTACCGGAAGATAGGAATACGTATTTTTGCGGGGTTATGCTGGACGGCGAGACTTTGACGTCTTCCTTCCTCACTAACGACCGGTTTGTTTTGCGGCGTAGTGTTTTACAGAGCAGGGGTTGGAATCTGCTCCGAGTGAGAACGATTGACTGGTACCGGGACAAAGACGGGGTTTTGCAGGCTTTGCTTTCCGAGGTGAAAACGCTTTACGGAAAGACATGTGAGGAAAGAGAGCGGAAAGAGAGAGAGGAGAAAGAGCGAAAGGCGAAGGAAGCGGAGGATGCTGCCGGAAGAGAGATTGAAAAAGGGGGATACGGGGCTGATTATAACGGAAGCGCGGGGATTCAAGACGCGTCAGATTCTTCGGAGATGTCGGATGCGTCAAGTGCGAACGGGGATTTAAACGCATCGGATGTGGTTTTCACTGCGTATGCGGGGGCGTACGAGGTGTGCGACTTGGATCTTACTCCCATTGAATCGGCGAAACTTGTTCTTCAGGATAAGAGCGTGTTTGAGTCGCGTTTCAGAAAGGTCCTTGAAAAGGAAGGACCGATTGTCGCTGATCTTCTTGAAAAACGGGTTTTGCAATCTTTCGGAGTGAAGAAACGAGGAAAAAACATTAAGCCTTTCCTGGACGGTATTTTAGACGGAATGGACTTGTTGCATACCGAAGAAGAGAGCGCCGACGGGGAAAGGGTTTTCGTATTCTGGCAGGAAAAATACAAGGTGTGGGGAGAGAATGTGGAGGACAGGTACATTCAGTATCGTTCCAATTCTCAGGATTCCAAAGAGGACGGACGCTCGGTGTCTGAAATTCCCGGGATTGAGATACGGAATGCGATGATTGCCGCAATTAAGGAAAAAGGCGGATTTCTGAGGGATTCTCTTGTTGTCGAGACTGCGGAAAAACTCGGATTTAAGAGGAAAGGCGCGGCGATTATTCAGATTTTGAACAATGTGTTTGAACGGGCGGTTCAGAGCGGGAAAATCACGGAAAACAAAGCAACGGGCGAGGTCGGAATCGGTGAGTAGAGAGGGAATTGGATTTTTTTTCGGAGCAGATTCGGCTATCGGAAGCGGAGCCGGGGTTTGACCTTTATTGGAGCAGATTTGATTGCCGGAAGCGAAGTCCTGTGAGGTTTTTTCGGAGCAGATTCGGCTATTGGAAGCAAAGCCGGGGTTTGACCTTTATTGGAGCAGATTCGATTGTCTGTGGCAAAGTCCTGAGAGGGGTTTTCGGAGCAGATTCGGCTATCGGAAGCGGGAATAGCGGGGATATCAGGAATAGAGATTATTATCTTATATCTTACGGAAGAACTTTTAGCTTGCGTCCTTGCGGCGGTACGGAAATGATGGACTCTTTTATTTTAAATGAAACAGTCATTGCGCCCGGTTTGCGTCCCTTGCTTCTGAGGGGAGCTTTCAGTACTATTTTCTTGTCGGGGCGTTAAATCCGGCGTTCCTTTTCGTAAATGGAAGACGGAGAATGGCTTTTCCATCCGATGTGCGGAGGGTTGCCCGTTTTCTTGTAAAAAAGGGCATGTCATTTCTGATTTTCATGTGTCTCGCAGGCGTGTTAAATTTTTCGCTTTTGCGGATAGTCCGCGGGGACCTTTCCCTGAATACGGGAATAGCGCATGCGGAGGGCGTTGTGTGGCGGTGTTTCCCCCGTTTGAGGGCGAGAACGCTGTAGAACGCGTTTGCCGGGAGAGACTTCTCCTTGCAAATGAAAGAGGATCGGAAAACGCCGAACATGCATTTAAAGGCGCTTGAAGCGAAGGGTAGTGTTTCCCCCGTTTGAGGGCGAGAACGCTGCAGGACGCGCTTGCCGGGAGAGACTTCTCCTTGCAAATGAAAGAGGATCGGAAAACGCCGAACGCGTATTTAAAGGTACTTGAAGCGAGGGGTAGGGTTTATCCCTTTGCATGAGGAGAAAATATGGGGCAGATTTCAGGGTTGGACTATAAAATTCAGGAGATGGCTCAGCGAATCAGGGAGCTTCGCGAGATTGAAGGACTTACGACGTACGAGATGGCTGCGAAAACGCAGGTTTCCAGAGAAGAATATCTTGCGTGCGAGTCCGGTACCGGAGATTTAAACTTTACGTTTATTTATCGGTGCGCGCTCGCCCTCGGAGTTGATGTCACGGATATCATAGAAGGTCACAGTCCGAAGCTGAAATCTTTTACGGTTACCCGGGCGGGGCAGGGACAGGAAATTTCCAATGCTCACGGAATGACTTATTACAACCTCGCATATGCGTTCCAAAACAGAATCGCCGAACCGCTTTATGTTAAAAGCGTGTACAATGAAGAAGCCCAGCACCGCGATATTGAACTGACTTCTCACGACGGACAGGAACTTGACGTGGTGATTTCCGGTCGGCTTCTTGTGCAGGTCGGAGAACACAGAACAACTCTTGGGCCGGGAGACAGTATTTATTTCAGTTCTTCAACTCCTCACGGTATGATTGCCGTCGGGGGTGCGGATTGTGAGTTTTATGCGATAGTCTTGAATCCTTCGGGTGCGCCGATACCGGAATTAACTCCGGTGACTTATTCGCCTGTGCGCAAAGCCCTTTCCGCGATAAAACCGGACACCGGCTCCGAAATCTGGCATCGCTACATTGATGTTGAATTGAACAAGAACGGCACTCCGGAGAAGATTTCCTTTAAAAATACGGAAAAATTCAACTTTGCGTTTGATATTGTTGATGAGATTGCAGCCCGAAGTCCCGAAAAACTTGCCATGCTCCATATTTCAAAGGATAAAACGGAACGCAGAGTAAGTTTCCTTGATATGAAGAAAGAGTCTAACAGATGCGCTAATTACTTTAAAAGTTTGGGTATAAAGAAGGGCGACCGCGTTATGCTCATTTTGAAGCGGCACTACCAGTTTTGGTATGCGATGATAGGGCTCAATAAACTCGGAGCCGTGGCGATACCTGCGACTAATCAGCTTCTTGTTCATGATATCGAGTACAGAATCAAAGCGGCGGGGATTTCAGCCGTTATTTGCACGCCGGACGACGGGATACCCGAGCATATGGAAGAGGCGGAGAAAAACACCTCTGAGCTTATAAAAATCGTGGTTAATAAATCCTCTCAGGATAAGGATTTGCATGACGGTTCGTTTGTTTTCGGGTCGTCTTGGCGCTTCTTTGACGAGGAATACAAAATGTTCTCGTCAAAATTCGAGCGTACCGAAGATTCCCCTTGCGGTAATGACCTGCTTCTGATGTTTTTCACTTCCGGTACATCCGGGTTTCCGAAAATTGCGGCGCATAACCATAAATACCCCCTCGGGCACTTCCATACGGCAAAGTATTGGCACTGCGCTCAGGAGGACGGTTTGCATTTCACCATTTCGGATACAGGATGGGCAAAGGCGATGTGGGGAAAGCTGTACGGACAGTGGCTTGCGGAAAGCGCTACTTTTGTGTACGACTTTGATCGCTTTAATGCAGCCGATATCATGCCGATGTTTGCGAAGTATCAGATAACGAGTTTCTGCGCTCCGCCTACCATGCTCAGAATGATGGTTAAAGAGGATATTTCAAAGTACGATTTCTCCTCGGTGAAGTATATGACCACGGCGGGAGAAGCTCTGAATCCCGAGGTGTATAAGCAGTTTGAGCGTTTAACCGGGCTTCAGATTCATGAAGGTTTCGGACAGAGCGAAAGCACGATGATTATCGGGAACCTCGCGGGTGCGGGGCATAAGGTGGGCTCAATGGGGCGTCCGGCTCCGATTTACGATGTGTCTTTGATGGATAGAAACGGGTGTCCTATTCTTACTGCGGGAGAAACGGGAGAGATTGTTATAAATGTGAAGAACGGTGCGCCGTGCGGGCTCTTTACCGGATATTATAATAACCCTGAAAAAACCCGTGAAGTCTGGCACGACGGCTATTACCACACTGGAGACACGGCGTGGGTTGATGAAGACGGGTACTACTGGTATGTGGGCAGAACGGACGATATAATCAAGTCTTCCGGCTACAGAATCGGTCCGTTTGAAATAGAAAGCGTGATAATGGAACTGCCGTATGTGATGGAGTGCGGTGTGTCTGCGGCCCCGGATCCCGTTCGCGGACAGATTGTTAAGGCTTCCGTTGTTTTAACTCGCGGCACAGAGCCTACGGAAGAATTGAAGAAAGAAATACAGCACTACGTTAAAGAACACACCGCTCCGTATAAGTACCCGCGTCTTGTCGTGTTCAGGGATTCTCTCCCGAAGACTACCAGCGGAAAGATTATCAGGGCGAAGTTGTAGGAACGCTCCCGGCTGTGAATCGGGCAGCAGGGCGCGCCGATGTGCGCACCAGATGTCATGGCGCAGCGATGTGGAAATCATACGTCTTGGTGTGTCGATATGTAAATCAGACACCGGGGCGTGTATCAGATATTAGGGCGCGACGATGTGGAAATCAGACATCATGGCGTGTTACGTTGTAAAACGGACGTACGGCTGTGAATCGGATATTCCGGCGTAAATGAGACATTGAGGTATGATTTGTATATCATGGCGTAATCGCTAATCAGGGATGAACGGGTTTACTCATAAACCTGCCGTCCGTTTGTCTCTATGTTGCCGCAATATTGTTACAGGAAATAAGTTACTCGTTCGGGATATGTCCCCGGGCGGGATTTTTTTTGCCCTGAAATCGCGGTTTTTTTAAGTTTTGTATCACCTGATGAGAATTTCGTTGCCTCATAGGCGAATAATGAGT
>CAMKAB010000033.1 GCA_946410375.1 uncultured Spirochaetaceae bacterium | reverse complement strand
GACTTATACTCGTTTATGTATGAAGAATGCGTAAACGCATTATTGAGAAGATTAAGGTTATTAAAATTTAAACCGAGTGTCTCTTGAAATAATAAAAGTTCCCTCTTTCTGTTCTCAGAAAGAAAAGGAACTTCCATGTTTTTTTTATCGCACATTGTAAAAATTACTTTGTTAATGTCTCTAAATAATCAACAACATCCTTTACAGTTTCAAAGGTTCTTCCCTTCTCGTCTGAAATAGTGATGCCAAACTCTTCTTCGAACCCGCCCATCAGGTCTAAGATATCCATACTATCAGCCTTCAAATCATTCACGAATGAAGATTCAAGAGAGATAGTATCCTCATCAATAGCTAATTTCTCAGCGATTATCGCCTTAACTTTCTCAACCAATATATCTCTATCCATTTTTTACTCCTCAGGATTTACGTACTGAACGCCCTTGTAATATCCGCATTTAGGACACACTCTGTGCGGAAGGATCATTGTCCCGCACTTTGTGCATTTACATAATGTAGGCGCCTGTAATCTCATATTAGTAGCTTTTCTTGAAGCTGCGCTTGCTTTTGACGTCTTATATTTTGGTGTTGCCATATCTTACCTCATACTATTAAATTAAAATTTTCAGGGATTAACATTTATTTTGAAAAATCCTCAAAACACAACAATGTAAAAATAATAAAAATTACGGTTTAAGTCAACAAGGACGGATAACATTACCAATATTTTATCAAAGCTTGTTAACGCAGAAAGCTCTTTTCGTAAAAGCAACGTTACGCAATAATAAATTATTTGGAAAACTTTTTTTTAAGCAATTCAGACACCATGGGAGGAAGCATATCCTTAATTTCAGAGCCGTACATTGCAACTTCCTTCACCATAGAACTCCTGAGCAGGAAATATTTCGGATTCGTAGGCATAAACAGAACCTCAACTTCAGGACACAGCTGCTTATTTGTTTCCGCAATTTCAAACTCATACGCAAAATCAGTTAAAGCGCGAACCCCGCGAATTATTATTCCCGTGTCGTATTTACGCGCAAAATCAACCGTTAGTCCCGTCCAAGGCACAACTTCCGCATTTTTCACTTCCATGCAAAGTTCACTAAGCATCTTCAAACGCTCTTCAGGGGTGAACAGGTTGTTTTTTGAACTGTTCACGGCGAGAACTATATACAGTTTTTCGTACAATAAAGACGCTCTCTCAATAATATCCAAATGACCGTTGGTCGGCGGATCAAAAGACCCCGGAAACATCGCAATTCTGTTATTCATACCGCTTCACTCTTTGGAATCTTCAACATATTTCTTCATGCTGATAAAAGTTTCATTGCTTTCATACGGAATTCTTTCCCTGAAATACATCTTTCCTTCTTCATCTTTTGCAACGATCGCAAAACACCCCTGGCCCACATAAGAGACCGTCTCTCCATCTCTAACGTCGTACTGCTCTTTTATCTTGTTTATCACACAATCAAAATGACTGAACGAATTATCCGGTTCTCTGATAGCCTCGGAAATCAACGTTATCGGTTTTCCGCAAGTTGAGCAGACAGGCATAGGCTCCTTAACAACCGCAATATGAGCCGCAGATGCTTTATTTCGGATGACTTCTCTCTGTTCCAATCCCGCAACATCGACTTTTATATTTCTTTCGGAAGAATCCTTTTTTACAGGTTTGTTAGTTTTTCTCAATGGTTCCGTTTTACTTACCTTTCTTCTGTTTGGCAAACCCTTAAAACTCATTCATACGCTCCCTTATAGTATCTCACGGCATCATTGCAAACTGATGCAACATCAAAACTAACATCATCATATTTAATATTCGTATGACTTGCAAGGTAATAGAAAGAGCTCTGAATAATCTTATTTTGTTTTCTTTTATCAACCTTTTGTTCCAGAACATCATCAGTCCAATATCTCGGAATCTTCTTCACTTCCACGAAAGAAACCGTTTTTCCGGCTGAGGCTATGATATCAATCTCCCCGGTTCGACAAAACCAATTTCTTCCGAGAATTGTATAATTCTTTTCTTCTAAATATCTGCAAACCAGCAATTCCGCAATATCGCCTTTCTGTTTTGAATTCATCTTACCCTCTACGATTTACACATCTGAAAAACCGACATCGTTTCTTTCTAAAAACACGTTTTAATAACCCCGTTCCTCCGGCTGCCGTAATCGCAATCTGAAAAACCGGCAGCATTATTTTCATTGGAAACGCCGCCGGCAAGTAACTAATACGGGGAAAAACCGGTTTACTCGGCATACAACGCCGTTGAGAGGTATCTGTCTCCGGAATCCGGAAGAATAACAACTATCGTTTTCCCCCTGTTTTCTTCCTTTTGCGCAAGCATCCATGCGGCTTTCAACGCAGCACCGGAAGAAATACCCACAAGCGCCGCTTCGGTTCTTGCAAAACGTCTGGATTCCTCAAAAGCATCCGCATCCGTAACCGTTATGACCCCGTCGTAAACATTTTTATTCAAAACAGACGGAACAAATCCTGCCCCGATTCCCTGAATTCTGTGAGTACCTTTCTTACCCTCGGAAAGAACAGGACTTCCGGCAGGCTCAACAGCGTACACCTTAACATTCGGATTTCGTGATTTCAGATATTCCCCGGTACCTGTAAGCGTTCCGCCCGTCCCGACTCCGGACACAAAAATATCAACCTTTCCTTCCGTTTGTTTCCATATTTCGGGACCGGTTGTTTTTCTGTGAGCTTCCGCGTTAGCCGCATTATCAAACTGTCCCAAAATAATAGAACCGGGAATTTCATTTTGCAGGCTTTTAGCCTTTTCAATTGCGCCCGACATACCCTTTGACGCATCGGTTAAATAAAGTGTCGCACCATAAGCCTTTAAAAGTTTTCGCCTTTCCTCGCTCATACTCTCAGGAAGAGTTAAAACTGCGTTATACCCTTTTACACGGGCAATCGCCGCAATACCGATGCCGGTATTTCCCGAAGTGGGTTCTATTATCGTTGCACCCTTTTTCAAAATTCCACGACGTTCGGCGTCTTCTATCATTTCCAATGCCGCTCTGTCCTTTACGGAACCCGACGGATTAAAATATTCCAATTTAACAAGAATTCTTACATCCGTTATACCTGCATTTTCGGCATAACGGGATGCCTCCAAAAGCGGTGTTCCCCCTACCAAATCCCTGATACTTTCAACAATCTTATTCGTAGACATCTTCGCTACCTCCTCTGTTTTCAACGTACTTCTCACGTCTCCTTTTTTCGTTTTCACTCGTAAGAGCTATTTTTATGTATCATATAAAATTACTACCAAAAAAACAAGTTAAAAAAAGTATTTATCCGATCTCTCCCGAACGAACCATCTTATCGTATTCCTCCAACTGATTCATTCTGCTATCCGGATCATAGAAATGCTTCTCCTTGTGTTTATTAAAAACGGAATACAAAACAGGAGATAAAAGCAACGTTAAAAACGCACCCGTAAGCATTCCGCCAACAAAAGTGATTGCAATAGGCTGCATCATCTCAGCCCCTTCACCCGGGAAAAAAGCCATGGGTATCATTCCGAAAACCGTAGTCAGAGTGGTCATAAGAATGGGGCGAAGTCTCTGCTTTGCCACAATCTGACATGCCTCAAATATCGGAACCTTATGAGACACCTCATAATTTATGGAATCAACCAAAACGATACCGTTATTTACAACAACTCCGATAAGCGAAATAATTCCGACAATAGAAAAGAATGAAAAATCCTGATTCATAATAAGATGGATGAACACAACGCCGATCAAAAGCATCGGAATAGTGGAAAACACGATAAACGGATCCGTTAAAGACTCAAACTGAGCCGCCATGACCGCATACACCAACACGAGCGCTACGAGAATAATCGCTACGAAAATCGGAGTTTGCTCCTCAAATTCCGACATTTCTCCACGCTGCTCGATAGTCACTCCTTCCGGTAAAATGAGATGTTCATTCAAAGCCGCATCAACCGCAGCCTGCACGACATTGGTTGATACACCCTCACGCGCAGAAGCTGTAACGTGATTCACTCGAACTTTGTTCTCCCGCCTTATTGTTCTTGCAGCGGTTCCTTTTTCAAAAGTTACGAAACTGTCCAGTCTGACGTTTCCGCCCTTTCCCTGAACTAAAAGCGCACCGACATCGTCAAGAGAAGCAATGGAATTCTTCTCAAATTCAACGGTCAATTTATACGTTGTCGTATCACTGAACGTATTAAGCGTTGTGCTCTTTATTCCCGAAAGCGCATTTTGAACAGCGGAAAGCACTGTTGTTGCGGAAATTCCCATTCGTGAAGCCACATCATGATCGATTATCAACGAATACTTCGGCGCTCCGTTTGATATATCCGAGGAAATATTGTACGCATCGGGAACATAGGAGGAAATAATAGCGGAAATCTCATTAGAAGCTTCCATCGCATTCGCACTATTGTTGCTGTGTATTTCCACATCTATCGCGCTTCCGGATCCGAAACCCCTGCCGCTGGAGTAAGACCATGTGGCTCTTGCATTACCGTTTAACAAAGGACTCACTATGTTTTTTATTTCCGAAGCGGAATACTTCTGCTGAGTAATATCCGGAAGATTTATCTGAAGAGATCCGCTTGAGGAGGAAACCCTTGCGGAAATACTTTCGTAAGCCTCTTTCGGCAGCGTTTTTTCTATAAGCTCTTCCACCCTGAAAACCTCCTCCGAATACACGCGTCTCACGGTACCGTTCGGCATTGTGAGATTTAACGAAACAGAGTCGTCCGTGGAAGACTGAGGAGCAAGAGACATTCCGATATTTTTCAAAAAACCCAAACTGAACACCAGAAGACACACTAAAAGCAAAATGAACAGCAATCGGTGTTTTAAAAAATATTTCAGCATTTTTGAATAAAAATTCTGCATCCAAAGTTCAAAAGAGCTCATCCCCTTATCAATCATTCTGAGCAGCGCAAATTTTATCGGTTTCTGCACCCGTGAATTAACTCGCATAACTCCGAAAAGCGCAGGAACAAGAATCACGGCTACAAACAAAGAAGCGAACAGGGAAATGCAAGTAGTATAAATCAAGTCCTGAAAGAGCATTCCCATCATTCCGAGATCGGATTTATATATTATCACAGGCAGGAACACGCAAATCGTGGTAAGAGTGGAAGCGAAAATAGCATTAAACATTCTCTTTGAACCCAAAATCGCCGCTACTGCCGGTTTAAAACCCTTTTCCCTGAATTGATAGGAATTCTCCAAAATACAAATTGACGCATCAACAATCATTCCTATTCCGAGTATCAACCCGCTCATGCTGATACTGTTCACCGTGATGCCCGATATCGACATAATCATCAGCGTAATCAAAATACTGATTGGCATGGAAAGCGCTATAATAAACGTGGTTTTAAACCCGCGTAAGAAAACAAAAATAACCAGCGCAGCAAGGATCACACCCATCACCGCACTGTTGTAAACCTCGTTGATGGTTGAAGAAATCATCGTTGTATTATTTCTTTGCACACGAAGTTTCACCCCCGCGGGGAGTTCTGCGTTTATTGAGTCCAAAGCGTTTATCACCGCATCCGCCACCGTACTCGCATTGGAGTCCGCATTATTCGTAACGGAAATGGAAACAACAGGTTCTCCGTTTATATAGCTCATATTTCCGCTGTCTGAAGATTCAATCAACACTTCCGCAACATCGGAAACTTTTATTTCAATATTGTTAATCGTCGTGATAACAGTGTCGCGTATTTCATCAAGGCTCCTGAACCTGTCGTCCAGAGTAAAACTATAGTTCATATCCCCGATTTCAATACTCCCCCCGCTACCCTGTTTGTTTCTCGCTGAAAGAGCAGAAGAGACCTGAGAGAGAGAAAAGCCTAAAGCTTGAAGACGTGATGCATCAACGCGCACCATGTAATTTGAACTGTCCCGACCTCTTACCGTGACTCCGCCCACTCCGCTGATTCTCAGAATCAGGTTTGAAGCGCTGTCTTCGGCGATTGTTTTCAAATCATCCTGAGAGTACGGCCCCGTGATTGTCAGAGTGAGAATTTCAGAACTTGAAGAACTTTGATCAAATCTGAACATGGTCGGACTTTCCGCCCAATCCGGAAGAGAACGATTTATTGAACTCAATTTATTTGAAACGGTATCAGCGGCATCGTCCAGGTCGGTTTTATACGAAAACTCCAGCATCGCCCTGCAAGAACCGTTTTGAGATGTCGTAGTGATATTTTTCAATCCTTCAACCGATCCCAGTTGATTTTCCAAAATTTTAGCAACCTGCATTTCAATTTCTTCAGGACCGGCGTCGTTGCATGTAACGGACACCATCAAAAAAGGCATATTAACCGAAGGATAAAGAGCAATATCAAGTCTCGGAATAAAAATCAGCGCAACAATGGAAATAAGCACAAAAACCATTGTAACAAGTACGGGTCTTCTTACAGATAATTCAGATAATGTCATTTTTTATTCCTTTATTTTACGGAAGAATCTTTTGCGGTGTTCGTATCCGGAGTTGTCCCTGAGTTTTCTCCTCGAGATCCTTTCCTCTCTACGCTCAATCCCGTATTATCAAAACGATTATCCCGTTCTTCTCCGCGCGCAGAGTTGTTTCCTCGCTCACCCGCGTCTTCAAAGGAATCGCCGTTTCCGAGAGAACCCTTCTCTCCCTGTGTCTCTCTTTCTTCTCCCGTCTTTTCCGAAGTCTGTATTTCAGAGGCTTCAATTCCCGCTTTTTCCGCATTGATGATATTTACGGAAGAACCGTCCGTTACCTGACCCAGCACGATAACGATATCCCCCTCGGAAATACCGCTCGTGATTACCGTCTGAGAATCGTTATACGAACCTGTGGAAACGTTAACTCTTTCAGCCTTCCCGTTTTTCACAACGTACACCGTTTGATTATTCAAATACGTTGAAAGGCACTCGCTCGGGACAACAAACACATTCTCTTTTTCCTCAATCACCAAACAGGAACGCACAAACATTCCCGCCATAAGGCGTTCATCGGGGTTGTCTATTTCTATTTCAACCTGCACCGTTCTCGTGCTCGTATTAACCATGCTGTCTATGAAGCACACCTTGCCCGTATACGGAGAATCAGGATATGCTGCCGTTACAAAGGAAGCTTTGCTCCCGATTGTGAAACTTGAAAGATACTTCTCGGGAATGTTCAGTTTTAAAACGAGCTCTTTAGGGTTCGCCACAGTAATAACCGTGGTATTCGCAGAGACTGTGAGCCCTATATATGCGGGAACGGAGGTAACCTGCCCCGACACGGTGGAAGTTATTTCCTTAATTCTGTACTCGGCTCCCGGAGTTGAAGGATCAGCCTTAGCCACAACCTGCCCGGGTACGACGAAATCTCCTCTCCTTACCAGTATTTCCGTTATTTTCCCGCTTGTATCCGCAATAACATTTCGCTCCGAGTCCTTATATGTTAATTCTCCGTTTACGTTTATTGTCTTGATAAAGGTAGAAAGCGATGCTTTCTGCACCTCGACGTTTACCGCGTTCTGTCCGCCATTCCCGCCTCCGCGTCTTCCGGGACTCGGCGCAGCGACGCTCTTTCCGCCGAAAAACTTTTCAAGCCCCACCGTGTTTTGCACAACAACGAGAGCCACCATCAAAACAACAAGCACGCTCAGAACTATTGTTATTATCTTCTCTTTTTTCATAAAAACCTCTGCATTCCTTTTTTCACTTAACAAGTATATATTAGTACCTATTTATTGTCAACTGTATAACTAAAATTTAATAAATTAAAAAAATCATATTAAAACTCATTAACTCAAATAAGCAAACACGTAATCGGTGTTCAACTCCAAAAGCGATGCGAACACGCATAAATAAGCTATAATACTCGCATTATTATTCGTTACGTTTCGTCTTGCCGTATCCAAACTTGATTTTGCCGTATTCAGGTCGCTGAAAGGAAGATACCCTTTCTCATAGGCGCTCTGCGTTTCATTGTAATTCTGCTCCGCAAGCGTTAAATGAAGATTCAGATTATCAATCTTATTCACGTAACTCCTTATCTGATTTATGCAAGAACGGACGTTGTTTCTGATGCTGTCTCTTACGCTATCCAGCGAAATT
>CAMKAB010000032.1 GCA_946410375.1 uncultured Spirochaetaceae bacterium | reverse complement strand
GCTACGGCTACAGAGATGAGGACTATTTCTTCACCCTCATCAGGTACATGTCAATTCCTGCTGTTAGATTTCAATCCCCGAGAAAAACGTGAAGAGCCTTTATTTCAGACTATCTATTAGTTTGATAAAATTTAAGTCGGTTCTCAGATGATTTAATCATATCTGAATAATTCTTGATTTTTGCCGATAAAATTACTATATTTGTAGTAATCCTACAAATATGGGTGTTTTATGGTTTTAAATTTTTCATTAAGCAATTTTTATTCAATTAAAGATCGTCTTACGGTAGATTTCGGTGCGACTCGCATTTCCACAGCAGCGACAAAAGAACTTTCCGATAATGTATTTACTTTTAATAATAAAAAATACCTTAAATCTATCGGAGTATTCGGTCCCAATGCATCAGGGAAGACGAGCATAATAAAGGCTTTATCTTTTTGTATTTCATTAATACTTATGTCACATAGAAATAATGAGGGAATTGTTTTTAATTTCATGCCATTTAAATTTGATGGTTATAATGAAAAACCGAGCGAATTCAATATCGGTTTTATCTGTGACGGTATGGAGTATGAATATTCTTTTTCTCTTAATCGTAAAGAAATTATTTCAGAAAGCCTTTATTGCTATCCGGGAAAAAGAAAAGCTAAAATTTTTGTTCGTAAGGAGCAGGTTGGAAAATCTAAATCTGAAATTTATAGTTTCGGAGACGGTTTTTTTGTCAAACCGCTTGACGTTGCGCAAAGTACCGGTCGCAATACTCTCTTCATAAGCCGAGCAAGCCAGATGGATAGGGAGCTTGCAAAAAAAATATATTCATTTTTTTTGCACAATGTCTTTGTAGGTATTCCTTCAATTCCAAATGATTATGCTGTGAATCTTCTCAATACAAACAAATCCTTACTATTACAGGCGCTTAAAATGGCAGACAGCGACATTATTGATGTTGAAGCAAGAAAAGAAAAAGTAACGATACCTTTCATGCCTGCTTATTTGACTTCAAGAAGAGAAGTTGACTCCGGAATGCCTGCATTTCAGACTGAAACGTTTATACGATTCCTTACTTCTCACAAGAAAAATCCTGAAATAAAATTTGATTTGGAACTTGAAGAATCCGCCGGTACGGTTCAGCTTTTTTATATGCTTCTGGTGCTTTTGGATGTTTGCAAAAACGGAAAAACGTTAATTATTGATGAGTTTGATTTGAGTCTTCATACTGAACTTGCGGAGTTCATTATAAATCTTGTTCACGCATCTGATAATGCGCAGATATTATTTACAAGTCATAATACAAACCTTATAAACATAAGAAAATTCCGCAGGGATCAGATTTATTTTACTGATAAAAAAGACGACGCATCAACAGATTTTTACTCGTTATATGATTTTAAGGATTTTCGTGAAAATATGGATGCAGAGAAAGGCTATCTTCAGGGAAGGTTTGATGCCGTTCCTTATGTATCTTCTTCCGTTGAAACCATACGAAAATTGTTTGGAGAGTGATTATGTCAAAAAATACTCGTCCAAACAGAAAAATGAAACCGGTAATTCTCGTTTTGTGCGAAGGGGAAACAGAAGAATGTTATGTTGATTTTCTCAAACAGAAATATCGTGTTCCGATAAAGGTCGTTTCGAAAATTGTCGGCAATAAAATCAATTCAAGATTGATTAGGCGATATAAAAAGGAACTGATTTTAGCAAATTCTGAAAACATAGACTGTTTTTTAATGTATGATACAGATGTTCGGACTGTTGCGGATAATTTGCTTTCTTGCGGGGAAAAATTATTATTGTCAAATCCTTGTGTTGAAGTCTGGTTTCTTGCTCATTCTCAAAAAGTTCCGGCTAAAGTAATTTCCAGCGAAGAGTGCATTTGTATGTTAAAAAAGGAAAAATTATGGAAAGACTATAAAAAAGGAAAGCTGTCCTTTGAACAACAGGAACTTTTATGGGAAAAACGCGTTTCAGCCGGTAATAATATCAGTAATGAACAATGTTCAAACAAACCTTTTTCCATGATATGCGATTTTATTAGAGTCCTGGAAGAAAATAAATAATGCTTTTGGTTCACTGCAGAAATTTGTGGGAACCGGTTTGTAATAGGGGACGCCGAGAGGCGCCCTTTAATTTCAAAACGTTGTGAGTCCGGATTCTGTTTGAAATTCCATCGTTGAGAGCCAGCTAACAAAATAGATTTCTCTACAGGGAAACCCCCTCGGCCTTTATGTTCTTTATGGTAAATGTCGGCAGAAGAGCTTCCATATCCAAATCAAAGTCTTTGATAATCTCCCTGCATTCCACTATATAGTCAACCCCGCCTTTGTTCATGTAGTAGCAAAGTGTTTCCTCGGATGCAAAGTGCCCGGTGTATTCAAATCCCGCTTTAAGCAGGGAATCGCACTTTTTCCCTTTGTAGGAATCAAGTTCGGCACGCGGAATAAGCAATGCGGAGAAATCTTTTACGGACGCTATTTCCAAAGGTGATATGATCTCTTTCATTTTTTCTTCGTATCCGTCTTCAAAAACGTCCGGCTGGTTGTTAAAATCGCCTTTGAAAGGAGCTATGGCTTTGTACGGGATTCCATCGTAGGTAAAGTTGTATACGCATTGATCAGGTGTGAGGACATAGAACGCGTTTTCGATGTCCAAAGTCATCAAGTAACCAATCGTTTTTCCTTCCAAGTTAGGAAGAGAAGGCTTTTTGTTGTCTGTTGATACGCAGGACATGAGCGCAAACGACATTGTTGCCGCAATCAGAAGAGTTGCAACTGCTTTGATGAGTTTTGAATATGCGCAAATGCGCTCCGTTTTGTTTTTACTTGTGCAAAAAGCAGATGTGTTTTTCATTTTCTCTCCTTGTCGGTTCGTAGAATTTAATATGTAATTATACCAAGCCTTGAGACTCCGGTGTCGGTGCCTTGTCGGTTCGTGGAATTTATATAAGTAATTATACCGGTATTGCAACAAAATTAAATGGTTTTATTAAGAAACAGATTTGTGTTTCTGATAGGGACGCGCTTTTTTATGGCTCTTTCGGTACTGCGCTTCGGACAAAAGCGGATTCGGTGTCTGCTTGAGGCTTGGAATATTGCTCATCGTATCGTGGAAACTGCTTCGGACAAAAGCGGATTTGCTTTCTGCTTGAGGCGGCTGATTCGGCAGGATAAGCTTACGGATTTGTTGCGGACCGGGTAATGTTTTTGATCCTTTTCCCGTTGTCTAGTCATGGAAGCTTTGGACATAGGACAACGTCCTTACGTAGCCGGATTCGCGGTCTGGAGGGAACAATAAAAGAGGCATATATTCAAAATAAGCAGTTTAAAACAGACTTTCAGAGCTTTTGAATTTGATTATTCACTTTATATTTTCATAAGGAGATCTTTCTGAGGGAGTTTATTTCAAAAGCTTCAGACGCGCTCGACAAGTTACGGTACAAACGACTGACGACGCAGGACGTAGGCGCCGCTTCCGGTGAAGAGACAAGCGGAGACAAGGCTTCAGAGAGGGCGATACTGTCCGTCTTTATATGTGAAGGCATTTCTATTCGTTACTCCAAGCCTGTATTCGTAAGTCATAGCCTTTCTCTCTGAAATTCCTTTACCTTTTTCTGACGGGATGCCGGATCACAGTCTTCATCTTCTCCGGATCAATCTTGCGCGGATCACTAAGATAGATTTCATGGTGCAGTCTCCTGTCTGAAAAATCAGGTTCATACCCTTGTTCTTCTGCAAATGCATGCATACGATCCACTGTGGCAGGTTCATCATCATATGGTCCTATGTGCATACACTGCACACAAAGCCCCTCCTCAATAGTCAGAAACTCGACATTTGAGAAATCATCCTTCTTCTTGCGCGAGGCTTCTGAAACAGCCCAATCAAAGTCCTCTTTGGTTACAAAATCCGGAAGCCTGATAATGGAAATCCAGTTGAAGCTCTCCTTTCTGGTATAGTCCACACCATCCGTGCCGTCTTGCCACCAGAATCCTTCAAGAGGCGGAACGACATAGTCAAAGTAGCCCTTGATTTGACGGCTGCCCTTCTTGCTCATCTTTATTGTATAAGCAATTCCGTACAGCCGGTTCAGCGCCTTTGAATACTCTCCGTCAGACTCGTTAGGATTCCCTTTCCCTCTTACCGCAATAAAATTAAATGACGGAATGGTAACAATTTCCGGTCTGCTTGGGGGCAGATAAAACTCCTTATACTCTTTCTTGAAATCAAATGCCATAATCAACTCCTTAAACAACCAAGAGGAACAACTCTGCCCGCTACAATATGGTGTATTCACCAGCCCCTTATGCTCGTGTATCAAAATCAAATAATTTAATATTTTTTCATTCTGCTGAAATGATTCATATTTATGATAATCGTAGCTTCGCATACTCACAAGGGATTTTTTTCTTATCATCATTGTTTTAGGAGAAAGACAAGTTTTAGACGTTATTCTTTAAAATTCAAAAAGCCTGCTTAAGCTTTGCAGACATGATTTTTTCGTTTGATTTGGAGTTTTCAACGTTTTTTTAAGCCCGGGTTGCGAACCGTATTGTACGATATCTATTGATATGGTTTATGATCAATTTATCGATTTTTGTCTTAAAAAAGAGGAATTATTATTTTTGATTACCACGTGAATAATTGATAAAATAAGAAGTTGCGGAAAGGGTTTTTATAAGGTATTATCTGAGGTTAAAGGAGATTTGGTGTGAAAAAAAAGATAATAAGTCTGGTGCTTTGCATATCAGCATTGTTTGTTTTGCTTGTTTCCTGCGGAGATGAGGTTGACACAAGCAAACTAATGGAGAACGGAAACAGTCCTTATTACATTAATGTCTATACTGAAGGTTCTTCCAAGACTCTTTCAGGTTTGACAAAAACACGTTTTAATTTGTCTTCCGGCACTATTAAGCAGGAAGATTTCAATTCATTAAAGAAGGCCTTTGCAGGAAAGATGATAAAGGGTCTTGAATTTGTTAACGTGGAGTCGATTTCCGGACAGGTTGATGATTCCATAAATGAAACACTTAGGGAACTTATATTTGACAAGTCGCTGAAATCCATAGGAGAAAATGTTTTCAGAACCGCGGTGAATCTTGTAAGCATTGAGTTCTATTCGGAAAACGTTCCGAGCGTTGCGGAAACGGCGTTTCCTGCTGTTTTCAACGAAGAAGGCAGCTTTACATATCCGTCAGATAAAGAAGAGGAGTACAAGAAGGAACTGAAGCCTTTTATTAAAGATGAGGATTCTTCCACCACTCCTACGGACACAACTCCGACCGATACGACAAAAACAGATACCACGTCTACAGATACAACAAGTACGAATACCACTCAGACAGATACCACAAAAACCGATACAACCGGCACGGACACCACGTCTACAGATACAACCGGCACGGACGTTACAACGGGTACGGATACCACGCCTACGGACACAACTTCAACAGACACGTCTGCAACCGATACGTCAAATACCGACACGACGCCGACAAAGTGGGAAAACGGCAAGTATATCAAGAAGCTGAAGATCGGTGAGGAAAATACGCTGGATATCCCTCAGGGCAGAACCCCGTATACTCTGATTTTGAACATTCCCGAGACATTCGGAAGCGGAGCCGTCGCAACTGCGAAAATAGAGGCTTCAAAGAGCTCATCTTTAGGGATGAGCATGGGACGTCGGACAGTGAGCGGACTCATTCCTGTTGATACGAACGGCAACGTGGTGCTTGAAAAGATAAAGACCAGCCGTACATCTGTTTTTGTTCCGTATGGAAACGATGTAGCTGTTAAGGACATAACTTATTTGGGTTCAAACGAAACAAATAAGCTTCTGTTCTTTATCGAAAATGAGGCTAAGGCTCACGGAGAAACCGGGTTAGAGCAGTATGATGATGCTGACGGCAAATTCAGAACAGAAAAACTGGATTATGATTATATCATAGGCAAGTTGAGCGAGATGTTCAGCACGGAACGGTTGAAAGAAGAAAGGGAAAAATACGGCTTGTCTGAGTATGATGTTGACGAGACGGGGTATTTCCATGTAATTTTCTCCGATTTCGGAGACCAGCAGGCGCGATACAACGGAGGGTTTAGCGCATCCGGCACGGTTGGCGTGTACTACAATTCCCATATCAGAGATTATGATGTTGATTTTAATCCCCAATCCAATGAAGCGGATATGTTCTTTGTGAATACCAGGTATTTGGAATATGTGACGCTTAATTTCAGTCAGTATTTGCATGAAGAATACACTGAGGCAAAGTTGAACGGTACCGAGTACGCTGATCCTAATTATTTCGTGGACAAAGCGTGCAAAGAGATATGCAAAACGTTCATACATGAATATTTCCACTATCTCATGGATGCAAATATTTATCAAAAAACCGAGGAGACCGGAGGATTGGGCCCGGGACCTCTGTTCTGGGCGGAAGGCACGGCGGAAAGCGCTTCGTTCCTGCTCACCGAGCCGGAAAAAGACGGAAATCTCGGGTTTATTTCTTACTGGATTAACATGGCAAACTCGGTGGGGCCTGAGATTAATGGCTCTACAGAGGAGGACAGCTCCATAAGCTACGCCGTGGCTCCTATGTTCTTCATTTACATAAAAGAGACTTTGGGAAATGATGTCCTGGTGAAGTTCGCTAACTATGTTGAATCAACTGACGACCTCAACACGATTGTGAAAAACGTTACGGGAAAGACTTTTTCCGAGCTTTATAGGGATTATTTGTTGCACCTGTTTGCATCGGTTGCCGGAGACAGCGTTTATGCGACTCCTCTGAGCTATACGGGAGACTGGAGCCTTTCTAACGAAAGTCTGTTTAATTACGACGAAGAGAGTCAGACTAAAGGACGTTATTTCAATGCAGTGGTGGAAGATTCTTCAAATGCTAATGCGAATTATAACGAAAACACAATCATAGAGAATGGCAACGTGACAATAAAAGACGGGTGTATATCCTTCATCAAGTGGAAAGACCTTCCGAACAAGATAAAGATTACATCGGATGCTTCCAACCTTGAGGCTTATGTGCTTTATATTTAAGGCTGGAAGAGTTGACTTGTAAAGGCATTCGAACGACGCACACCCTGCACAGAGAAGTGCAGGGTGTTTTTTAATTCAAGGTAGCTTTGTTTATGGATTTGAAAAACTAAAAGAGACCTTGGGAATAAAGTTTGAAGAGGCGTTTAGTTTATAATGATTTTTTTTATTTTGAAGTCAAAAGAAATATCATAATTCCTTGTTATTTGAAAGTTGTAAAATTAAATTCCCCATTATGATATAAAGAAAAAGGTTTCCAATCTTGATATTATGAAATTGCAAATCCTATAAGGAGGAAAGGAAACTTATGAAAAGTATAACATATAGAACTATATATATGAATATATATGAATTGAAAAAGATGTGATATACACTATAGTCGGACGCAGGTTTTGCGTTCGGCATTTTTTTATATATATGGATATGGAGGTGTAGAGTGAAAAAGACACTTTTATTGATTTTAGCAGCTCTTGTCTTGCTGAGCGGAGCGGTCTTTGCCGAAGAGGCGAAAGACGTTGCCGTACAGGCGGAAAATGCGCAGAAAAGTGCGGAAAATGCTGCTACTTTAACGGCGACGGAAGCGGAAAACGCTGTTTCGGCGGAAGTCGCGAGCGCGGACGTTTCAGCGGAGAATGCGGAAAATCTGAGAGAAGGAGCCTTGGAAAAGGCGGAGAATGCGGCGGCGGACGCAAAGGACGCCGAGTATGAAATCTGCCATCACTTCATCACGGTGAACGCAAACCCTTATGCGTTCCAGCACATCACGTTGCATAACAAGGACACGTTTAATTCAAAGTACGGATTCGGAGTGAACGCGGGCTATCGCTACAGCTTCGGGCTCTTCAATGCGGGTCTTGAAGTGGGGTACAACAACTTCAAGTATGAGGACTACGACCGCTATCACATTCTCTCGTTCACGGCTCTTGGAGGAATTAGCTATTACTTCACGCCTAAGTTCTTCATGGACGGAGATTTAGGCTGCGGGCTTGACCTTCGCTTCATGAGCGATGAGACGAGGGCGAACTTCTCGGCTCTTGCAAGGGTGAACGCGGGATACTGGCTTAGCGACCTCATTGCGCTCACGG
>CAMKAB010000031.1 GCA_946410375.1 uncultured Spirochaetaceae bacterium | reverse complement strand
TCGGGGAAAGAGCAGGTTTTAAACACGCTTAATATGGCGAGTGTCTTATGTACAGACCTTGCCGCAAAATGCGTATCCGAACTTGCTATGCAGGAAACGGCGGACAAGAGTTTGCAAGACTTTTGGACGCAGGAGATAGAGCGGGAGATTAGGACGCAGACGGAATATGCGCTCGCAGGCGGTGCGGTTGCCATTCGCCCGTACTACAACAAGACGCTGAACAAGGTGTCTCTTTCATGGTACACGGCGGACCGTTTCATCCCATCGGATTGGAACGAAGGCGTTCCGATGAGCGGCATATTCATAGACCGGGATGTTGTAACTGAAAACGGAATACCCGTTTATTACACAAAGCTGGAGTGCCACAGATGGAAGTACGGAAAGAACGGCGAGAAAGGCGGCGTCTCGATTGAGGTTAAGGCGTTTAAGTCTAACAGTCCCACGGAGCTGATGCACAGCATAAGCCTTTCGGATTATCCTAAGTGGGCGGATATTACGCCTTATGCGGAGGCGTCGGGTTTGGAACGTCCGCTTTTCGTGTATATGAAAACGCCTTTTTCAAACAATAAGGCTTTAAACGGCAATGCAGGAGTGTCTCTTTATAAAGACGCATTGCCGATACTGGAGAACATAGACCGCACGTACGATAGCTTGTGCTGGGAGCTTCAAAGCACACAGAACAAGGTTTTTGTAGACGCTTCAATGGTGGAAGTGGAAAGAAAGACGAACGGCGATCTCGTGCCCCGCTTCGACGATAAGGAAAAGAGGCTTTACAAGGTTATGGACGCCGAGGGAGCGGTGAACAGATATATGGACGTATACAGTCCCGCAATCCGTCAGAACGATATTACGCAGGCTTTGAAAACTCAGCTTAGCCTGCTTTGCTCATCGGCGCATTTGGATAGCGGATCCTATGTGTATGAAGAAGCCTCCGGAGCTGTTACGGCGAGAGAGGTTACCGCAAAACAGCAGAAAACGTATCAGACGATTTGCGACATGCAGACGTGGTGCATTGCTCCGGCGATTAAAGCCGTATATCTCGCTGTTAAGCAAATGCAGACCTTGTACGACATAGACGAGTTCGGAGAAGTAGAGCTGGAGGTGTCTTTCGGAGACAGTATTTTAACCGATGAAGACAGCGCACGTGAGAATGCGCAGAAAGAGGTTGTAAGCGGGCTGCGGAGCAAGCTTAGCTACCTTATGGAGTACAGAGGACTTACCGAAGAGGAGGCTTCTGCGGAAATCGAGAGAATGAAGTCGGAAAGCGCGTCGGTCGGTTTTAATATGGTGGAGTGATGAGTGTTAAGTCCTGATGAAGTAAGCAGAATACGTTTAGAAGTTACCTCGATATTTAAAAACCTTGAAGGCATTTTGATTGCAAGCGTTGTGAGGCGTCTTTGCAAAGGACGAGGGCTTAGCAGTACGAATCTTTGGCAATTGGAAAAGCTGAATGAAGCGGACGCGCTCCGGAGGGAGCTTATAATCGCCATTTCCAAAGAATATAAGACGTCTTCTGTTAAAGAGATTGAGAATCTCATAAAAGCCGCGTTGAGGCGAGCTCAAAACAACGACCTTGTGAAGATTAAGGATTTGGATGTCCTTAAAACGGACGCTGAGCAGCTTGAAGCGATGGAAAAATCTCCGGAGCTTAACAGAATAACGGAAAACGCTATAAAAGCATGCAAGAACGCAATGAATCTGACCGGTACGCGGGCGATAGAAGCAAGCATAAAGACGTACAGGGACGCTGTGAACAAAGCGTACTTGGAAGTGAGCACCGGTACGTTTACGATGGCGGACGCAGTGAAGAACGCCGTTAAGGAGATAGGGGAAAGCGGAATAAACATAATGAAAAGCGCCGGTTCTTTTTATACGACTTATAAGGTCGGCGGGAAAGAGGCGGTTTATCCGCTGGACAGCGCAATCAGACGGGATATAGTAACCACGCTTAACCAGTCCGCAGGTGAGTTAACATTGTCAAATTGCGCAGAGCTTGGGTGCGACTTGGTCGAGACAAGCTGGCACTTAGGAGCTCGCCATACAGAGAATCCCCGTCATCCTTGGAGCAATCACGACGCATGGCAGGGAAAAGTGTTTAGTCTTTCCGGAACGTCTGAGAAGTACCCGCCGTTTAAGGAAAGCACGGGTTACGGCGAGGTGGACGGGCTTTGCGGGATAAATTGCAGGCATAGCTTCTCGCCTTATTACGAGGAAATAGGACTGAGCGACCATAGGGAGTTTCCTACAGAGGAGGAAAACAAAAGGCATTATCAGGAACAGCAGACACAGCGGTACTATGAACGGAATATCCGGCAGCTTAAGCGTGAGCAGATAGCGTACAGAGCAGGCGGCTACGACAAGGAAGCGAGGGAGACGCAGGCGAAGCTGAACGCTGTTACTGCAAAATACAATGAGTTCCTGGATAAGACCGGCAGAACTCCGATAACGGTGCTGACTGAGGTTAGCGGGTATCACTACATAAAGGCAGCAGGAAAGTTCGCGAGTAATTCTAATGAAGAATCTGTCAATAATGCGCTTAAAAAATTGGAGCAAGTGGAACGAATACCATATAAAACGCTTCCGCGCCCCGAGGGAGCGGAAAAGGCGATAAATGAAGTTGGTGTTTTGGATAAAGAAAACAAGTCATGTTCTTCGCTTGCACTGGCGTATGTAGGACGCAGAAGCGGACTTGATGTCACTGATTACAGAGGTGGGCTAAGCTGTGAAGTTTTCGCAAGCAATGAGATGATTGAGCATATTGCTAATCTAAAAGGTGTTGACGGAATACTGTGCCGGGGAATGGATGATTTTAAAATTTCTAATGAAGTACTTGATAAAGCGCAAGAGGGTAAGCAGTACTATTTTGCGGCGGGCGGACATGCGGCAATAATCAAAAAAACAAAAACAGGCTTTTCCCATATGTTTTTGCAAGGTGGCATGAATGGCAACGGTTTTTTTAATAGGCCAAAAAGTGAATTGCAAAAAATTTTTGGTTGCAAATTGCGACAGGAAGAAAATATTGCGGTTTTGATTGACATAGAAAAACTCGGGCGTAATAATGAGTTTAGGAAACTACTGGAACACATTAACACAAAGAGGGCTTTAAATGTTTAATTACGATGAACACGAAGAAGAATTGACAGAGTTTTCAAAAGAAGAGGAAAACTGCCCGATATGGAAGATTTATACTAAGGCTAACAGCAAAGGTGAGCCGTGGCTTTTTTCTTTTGATAAGAAAACTGTTTATGATTTTAACGCTGATTATCCGGATAATTTGACGGCAGAGCAGTTGGAGTTGTTCAATAAACATTGCCCGTATATGGCAGAGCTTAGAGGTTTTGGCAAGCCAGGCTGGGATAAAAGCGGGAAATAAACTTATGAAGTGTTTTTACATGTGCAAAATGTTGCTTTGATTATCATAAAAGTTTCATTTATCCTTATATGGGAAAGAATGTTACTGTTGTGATAAATTCAAGTACAGGCAAATTTATGACTGTTCATAGGACAAGAGCAAAATTAGTGGAGAAAATTGAGAATGAAAATAAACAGTAAATTGTTTTCGGCTGAACAGCTAACGCTTTTGAAGTCTATAGGCATAATTTTCAAAGACGGCAAGGATTACTCAGATGATGAGGTTTTTGATATGGAGGACAGAATTGAAGATGCGTTGTTGGAATTTGGTTTTACCTTAAACGGAGAACCTACGGAGGTATGCGATGAATGGGAAGATCTTTTTGACAAATTTCGTGAAGTGACTCCTGAATAGTTAAAAAGATTTTGATTCGGCTCATAAAAAAGCTGAAAAAATATTTGATTACGCAACAACTGCTAAGAAATTGGAAATGGGAGAAATAAAGTGGCAAGATTTAAAGTCCTTTCAATAGATGGTCAAGTCTATAGATTTATGTATTCTTTTAATGATGCCCCTTGGGGGGAACTTGAGATTGATTTTGACAACAAAAAATTTGTAAATGTATAAAGAAGTCTTCTGATTCCGAATGGTTTAATGAGATATGTGCTGCTTTGTATAGACGATTTTGTAATAATGATTTACAAGATGAAGGGTTGATTGCTTGGTATTGATAATTTTAAAGGAAATAATGACTTTAGAAAGCTTTTAGGTTACATCAATACGGCAGAGGAAAAGCAACAGAAAGGGGAGGGCGGAAGTGTTCGATAAAAAAAACAGTCCTTATCCATTAGAAGATTTTTACAAACACAAGGAAAGTGATCCCATATGGATAACGGGGTTTTTCGGAGAAGATGCACCTTCTATTGGGCCTTTTCTTTTTTCATTCGATTGCAAGACTGTGTTTAATTTTTGGGAAGATTATCCAGACAATCTGACACCAGATCAGGTTGAGATTTTTAATAAATGGAATCCGTATATGGCAAAACTTAGAGGTTTTGGCAAGTCAGGCTGGGACAAAAGCGGGAAATAAACTTATGACGTGTTTTTACATGTGCGAAATGTTGCCTTGATTATCATAAAAATTTCATTTATCCTTTTAATTGGTTTTAGGCAAGGTAAGAAAAATCTTACGATTCAGGCGCGGAGCTTCTCGGAGTAACCGCGCCTTTTTTCTTGTCTCACGGCAAGTAGAATAAATGTTAAAAATTCATAAAAATGTTTTGTCTAAAGAAAGAAACGACTTTATACTATAAGCGGGAGGAAGAGCAATATGAAGAACATTTTTACAAAAAAGGGCTATAAGAATAGGGATTGGGAGTGGTAATGACAAGAGAAATTCTTTTCTCAGGGGTTGTTTCAGGCATTTGTGCTTCTGTGTTGTACTCAATTGCAATTTTGCTTATCAGAGTTCTTTTTTTTGCTCCGAAAATTCTTATTTCGGAAGAAGTTCTAAAGAAAACGGAAACATCCGAAGAAAGAACAAGCGAGTACCTTTCTGTTAAAGTTGTTAATAAATCGAGATCTAATGCAGTAAATATTGATTATGCTTTGTATTATTGTGAAAAACATAAGAATGGAGTAAATAACATCATCGATTTGAAAACAAGAAGAGATAAATTCCCTGTTTTAGATAATTATTGCAGAAAGAATACTGATTATGCAACAAGGTTTTCTTTTTATATTCCGGAAAATTTTGATATGAGCAAGGAGAATGTGGAACTCTTATTTAAAATTGTGGTTACTCAATCTTTTAGCAATAGAACAAAGTGCTTTGTAAAACGATATACTAAGAATGAACTTAGGGAAAAGGGCTTTTTTGAAACAGGGAAATCTCTCATTATCACTGATTGTTAATGTTTTTTATAGAACTTCATAGTCGCGCTTGTCGCGGTTTTTTTTTATGGAAAAAAGAGCGCCTCGGAGGAAAGGAGGTCAGTCAACCTCCGAGACGCAGGAGTAAAAGTTATTCCGGTTTCCAATAGCACAAGGAAAAGTTTTGGAAAACCGTAAAAAAAATCAAAAAATTATCCCTCGTATAATTCATCAAAAAAATATTCGGAAATACATGTTCTCACTATATCCCCGTTAGCGTTATAGATCGGTTCTCTATGTTGCATAGGTTTGCCGTTATCTACCAGTCTGAGAATTTGCATAGGCGTAATTTTAACCCCGCGGTTTCTAAAATACTCCGCCGCTTGATTCGCACTGGGGAAAATTAAGTTTTCAAGGTTGTTTCCCATAGCGATGATTTTGATTCCGGCGGTTCTGTCGCAAACTCTAGACATGTATTTATTATAAAACAATAATTCTGAAATGTTAATATAAAAATCTGCAAAAAAACGCGGTTTTTGCGTATAACATACTTTTAACACGTCTTCTTTTTTAATCGCTAGAATGAAAACACTCATGAGCGGAGAGTATTTTTCGCTTTAATTCCATCAGTCGGAACCGCCGACTATAAACAAGGTAAGGGGTTATATATGGACGGTTTAAAAGAACTTCTTGCGAAGCACAAAGAGTCGGCCCTCACAGAGAGCCAGTTTGAGGAAGAACTGAAAAAGATTCTGCCGAAAGAATGGAAACCTGCGGAAACGTACAATCAGCTGAACGAGAAGTATAAAACGC
Source organism: uncultured Spirochaetaceae bacterium (assembly GCA_946410375.1). Taxonomy (GTDB): domain Bacteria; phylum Spirochaetota; class Spirochaetia; order Sphaerochaetales; family Sphaerochaetaceae; genus CAMKAB01. Next base: position 2,435 of record CAMKAB010000031.1, on the reverse strand, counting down.
TGGAAAAACAGAACGCGGAGTATGCGAAAGCGATTGAAGAAGCGAACAAGAACAAGTCTTCCTTGGAAGATCTGACTAAAAAGTTCGAAGCTTTAAAAGCGGAGCATAAAGCGGAACTGGATAAGAAAGAAGCGGAGTTCGCGCAGTTTAAAAAGGATGCGTTCATAAACGGCGCAATAGAGAAAGCCGGTGCGAGAACCGTGAAGGCTGTTCGGGCTTTGATAGATCTTGAAAAGGTTGTTTCCGATAACAACGGGTCCTTTTTAGGGCTTGACGAGCAGATCAAGGCAATCAAAGAGAACAAGGACACGTCTTATCTTTTCGGCAGTGCTGAAAACTACAAACCGAGTTTTAAGAATGGAGGAGGATCGGAAACCCCTCCGACGGACGCGGAGATTAAGGAAATGAGAGCGGCGTTCGGTCTTTCTTGACGGCTGAACGAGGGGAAGCCTCGGAGCCGATTTTATAAAGGAATGGAAAATGAACACTATTGAACTTGCGAAAGCGTATGCTCCGATGTTGGCGGAAGCATTTAAAAAGGATAGCTTGACTCAGATTCTTGAGACAAACTCGAACAGAGCCCTGTATGAGGGCGCGGCTGCGGATGAAGTTAAAATCCCTATTCTGTCTACTGACGGACTGGGGAATTATAGCAAGACGAACGGATACCCTGATGGCTCCGTGTCTCTTTCTTGGGAGACAAGGAAGCTTACTCAGGACAGAGGCAGACGCTTTAACATCGACACTGTTGAAAACATGGAAAGCCTCGGTCTTGTTGTGAGCCGTCTTCTCAGCGATTTTCAGCGTTCTAAGGTTGTTCCGGAAGTGGACGCTTACCGGTTCAGCAAAATCGCTTTGGGGTCTGCGACTGGAAACAGGGCGAATGCGAGCATCACAACCGGAGCGAATCTTGAAAAAGCGGTGAATGAAGCGGGCGTTGTGCTTGATAACGAGGAAGTGCCGAGAGAAAACAGAGTGCTGTTCCTCACTCCTGCTATGCTGAACCTTTTAAAGAGTCAGATAAGCAGATTCGTTCTGAACGATGAGAACAACATCAAGCGTGAAGTTCTCACTTACGATGGAATGGCTGTTGTAGCTGTTCCTGAGAATCGCTTCTATAGCGGTATCACAATCAGTGCGAACGGGTTCTCTAACTCCGGAGTTATGCTGAACTTCATGGTTGTGCATAAGGACAGCGTCATCCCTGTGGTGAAGCACAATCCTATTCGGTTGTTCAGCCCTGAAGAGAATCAGGATGCGGACGCGTATCTTTTGGTGTATCGTCTGTATCACGACCTGTTCATTCAGCCGAACAAACAGAACGGCATTTACGTGCATTCGACAACCGCTATCTCCACCACATCCACCACCACACCGTAAGGGGCGTAACATATGGTGTCTTATGAAGAGTACACGCAAACGGCTTTAAGCGAGATTTCGGAAAGCGAATTTAACAAAATAGAACCTGTGGCGGTTGCGATTCTTGCCGCCATGTGCGGATCTTCCTGGGACGAGGGAAACGCGACGTGCGTGAAGGCTGTGATTTTTCAAATAGATTACATTCAAAGCACGCAGGGCGCGACTTCCTGGCTGTCCGGAGGAAGCAGCACGGTGGCGAGCCGGTCTTATTCCGTAGGCGGCGAGAGCGAAAGCGTGAGTTACGGGCAAAGCAAGGGTAATATGCTTCGTTTCAAATATAACGGCTTGGAAGTATCGCCGTATGCGATATCGCTTTTAAGGTCTGCGGGGTTGTACAGCCCCGTAAAAGGGGTGCGAGTATGCTGAATGACGCATTGAAGCAGAAAGCTTCTCTTTTCCGTCCCGTAAAGCCCTCTTCACCTACTGAAACTCAGATTTATGTGAAAGCAACGCTTGAAAGGGTTAAGCTGGCTTCTTCAAGCAAGGGATTTAGAGTGTCTTCCTCAGGGGAGACGCAGAAAAATTCCGCTACGCTTTTTTATAACATAGGCTGGAGCAAAGAAGACCCCGTTTTAAGTCCGCTGTTTCAGGCGGGTGATATTATAACGGGTGAGACGGACTGTGCGGAGCCTCCTTTGAAACGTTTTGTAGTACAAGACGTAGCGGAGCACACATTTCTGGGAAAAACAAATCATTATGAGGTGGTGCTTGCATGATTAGCGTGAACGTTAAAGAACACTTGGATTTAAAGGCCATCGTTCAGAAAGCCGAGGCGGCGAAAAGAAAAGGCGTCATGGCTGTGGCGATGAGCCTAAAGAAGGAAGCGGACCCGTATGTCCGCTGGCAAACCGGAGCCACTTTCAGGAGCGCGGCGGTAGCCAGCGATTTCCAAAACGGAAAGATTATCTACGACACGCCGTACGCCCGCTATGCGTACTACAACGAGCGGAGCAAGGTGACTAAAGATGTTCATCCGCTTGCATGCGCAAGGTGGGCGGAGGTTGCGTGGAATGCGA
>CAMKAB010000030.1 GCA_946410375.1 uncultured Spirochaetaceae bacterium | reverse complement strand
TTTATTTCCTGGATGCGAAAGATTGCATTTTTATGAATTTTGACGGCTCTTTTAACGCCGGAAAGATATCAGATGCGATTCAGAACGCCATGAAGGAGCACGATAAAATCGTTATTCCCGGTTTTTACGGCGTGGTTCCGAGCGGAAAAATAAAGGTTATGAGCAGGGGCGGAAGCGATATCACCGGCTCCGTGGTGGCTGCTGCGGCAAGCGCTGATTTGTATGAGAACTGGACAGATGTGAGCGGTATTCTGATGGCGGATCCGCGGATTGTTGATAATCCCCGTTCTATTTCCAAGATAACGTACGCCGAGCTTCGCGAACTTGCGTTTATGGGAGCTTCCGTGTTGCACGAGGATTCCATTTTGCCTGTGAAAGAGGTTGGAATTCCGCTTAACATCAGGAATACCAATGCTCCGGAAGACGAGGGAACGGTTATTGTCGATTCGGTTGAGTCCGAGGAAAATGTTACGGACGACAGCATTATAACCGGTGTTGCCGGCAGACGGAACTTCTCGATTATCACGGTGCGGCGGAGAAATCTTATCTCAAATTCCGTGCTTCGTAAAACGCTTGAGGTGCTTGAAAAGTATAACGTGCCGATTGAACATATAACGCTCGGGCTTGATTCATTTGCGTTTGTGGCGTCCGAAAGCGCGCTCGGGAATAATTTGTATGATATTGTTTCCGAGATTCAGAAGGCTGCAAACACGGAAAACGTGCAGATAGAGGACAATATAGCGTTGGTTGCGGCTGTCGGAAGACGAATGAGCTTCCGTCCGGGAACGTCGGGAAAGTTTTTCAGCGCGCTCGGGAAGTCAGGCGTAAACATCAGAACGATAAATCAGAGTGCGGATGAGCTTTCTGTTATAATCGGCGTGGATAACAGCCAGTTTGAAACGGCGGTACGCGTTCTGTACGAAGGCTTCGCGGGAAAGAATTGATTGAAATGTACGTGAATCTCACGGGCTTTGTTATATGCGGAAAAGCTGTTTGCGGCGAGGAAAAAACTTCGGATGTCAAAGGGTGTATTTCCATAAATTATCATAAAGAGAGCCTTTGCGCCGATAAGGCGGGATGTAAACGGAAAAAGAATTGAATTTGAAACGTCGGCGGTAAAATGCGGATAGAAGAATGCAACGCCGGAATGGAGGATAGAAATGAAAGAATATAATGTAGCGGTTTTAGGTGCGAGCGGAGTTGTCGGTCAGCAGATGATTTCCGTGTTGGAAGAGTATAGAATTCCGGTAAAGACGCTTTTACCTCTTGCAAGCGCAAGAAGCGCAGGGCGTACGATTTTCTTTAATGGAAAAGAAATAACCATTAAAGAGGCGAAAGAGGACAGCTTTGAGGGAATGGATTTTGTTCTCGGAGCTGTTGAAGCGGCGGAAGCTAAAGTTTTTGCTCCGCATATTACGAAAGCGGGCGCCGTTTTTATTGACAACAGCTCCGCATTCAGAATGACCGACGACGTGCCTCTTGTTGTTCCTGAGATTAACGGAGAGGACGCCTTTAAGAACAAGGGAATTATTGCTAACCCGAATTGTTCAACCATAATCACGCTTATGGCGGTGGCGGCGATTAACAATATCTCTCCTATCAGGAATATGATAGCAAGCACGTACCAGGCTGTCTCCGGTGCCGGAATCGGCGGGCTTCGCGAGCTTGAGGAGGAAAACAAGGCTCTTTCCAGAGGTGAAAAACCTCAGCCGAAGGTGTTCCCGACTCAGATTGCGGAAAACGTTATTCCCTATATCAGTTCATACACGGACAACCTTTACACCGCGGAAGAAATGAAGATGCAGAACGAGGGAAGAAAGATTATGCACCTTCCGAACCTTACCGTTTCGTGCACCTGCGTGCGTGTTCCTGTTATGAGAAGCCACTCTATTTCCGTTGTGCTCAGAACGGAGCGGAAAGTCTCCATTGAGGAAGCGAAAAAGGCTATCAGCGCATTTCCCGGCTGTAAACTTGCGGAGAATATTGAGGGCAGGGATTACCCGACACCTCTTGATACATCAGACGGAGACATCGTTATGGTAGGTCGTGTGAGAGACGACTTAACCGACCCGAACGGGCTTGCTCTTTGGTGTTGCGGAGACCAGATCAGAAAAGGCGCGGCTTCCAATGCCGTACAGATTTTAAAACTTCTGATCGAAAAATGATTGTAACAATACAGTCTTAATAAGAATACTGTAAAGAGGGGGAACTTTCGGAGCGATTCGCATAAAAACATATGTGAAGAGAGTTTTGAAAGTTCCTCTTTTATGTGGTACTATGCTTTTATGAGCAAAAAAAGAAAAAACATACCGTTAAAAATAATATTTTTGATTTTATTTCTGGGGGTGGGCTTAGTTTCCGCGTATCCGTACATGACTTTCAGGGAAGGATCGTTTTCGGGAGTGTCTTTGAAAGCGTTGTATTCTTTGTTTGTTCGTTTCGCCGGTTTTTTTTCCGCCCCGTCCATGCAGAAATACACGCTTTTGCCACTTACGGGCTTTTTTTTCCTGCAGGCTTTGCAGGTTTTTTGCGGAATAAGCATTATTTACGTTTTTTTTGAGTTTACCGCGTTCTGCGGATTTTACATTATTGCCGCGTTTATTCAGGGACCCGACCCGTATTTTGAAACAGTTCGCTATTTGCCGATAAATAATTGGCACTATATCGGTTTCGCCTTGGTTTTTGTTTCTCTTGTGTGCTCGTTGTTTTTGGTTGTAAAAGAGATGGGGGCTGCGCGGAAAAGCAAAATCAGGGAAATACAGTCTCGCAGGGCGAAAATTGCCGATGACGGAGCGGATAATTCGGCTTATCAGGAGCAAAGCGGAGATGAGGGGATTGAGGAGAATACGGTTCATTATAAGAAAGACGGCTCGGACTTAACGCACGATATGGCTTTGGCTCTTTTAAAGCAGGTCAAGGTTCCCGAATTTAAGATGTTTACAAATGCTGAAGGAGATGAACTTCCCGAGTTTTTCAGTGATACGATAGATTTTTCGGCGAGTCACGTGAAACCGAAGGTTTCGGCGGATGATTTGAATGTGAATGTCGGTATGAGTTCTATTAACGGCGGTATTTTCAGAATTGCGAATAGCGAAGGCGAGTTGCGCCGTAATGCTATAAGGAATAAGAACGGTTTTGTAAAGGATAACGGTTCTGATGTTGCCGAATATGATTTTACGACGTTAAAAGAAAGGCTTAAGGAAGATGCCCGCGTTATGGAAGAGTTTTCCGCCGTGAGAGCGGATTTGAATTACGACTTGCGGGATATTCCCGACCTTTCTCCGCAAAGGAGTTCGGATACGGAAAGGGAGACTTCTAAGCAGAGGTCTGCAGAAGCGGAAAACGATGTTTCGGCGGCTGAAATGGCGGCTTTTGAGAAGAGGTCTGCTTTTGGGGAGAGACCTGCGGAGAACGAAAATGCGACGTCTTTTGAGTACGGAAGCATGACTTTTAAGGAAAGAGCCTCGGAAGCGGGAGAAGCGTTTTTCCGGGATTACACGTCTCGTAATCAGAAATCTTTCAGAGGCGCCGAGGCTGAACAAGCTGGCGGTGTGAAATCGTCTGAATTTGCAGAAACATCATCGCCGTTATCCGCAGCGTCCGGGGTTTCATCTGATTTCATAAACGGCATGAATACGAATTCAGGCTTTTATGAAAACACCGAAGAAATGATGAGGGCAGAAAATTTTTCAGACGCCGAATTTGCGATTGCGGGCGGCGTAAAGCCTGATTTAGCGGTTTCAAGCGGTGCGAAGCCTGATTCGACCGCAGGATCGGCGATTGCAGGCGGCGTAAAGCCTGACTCGACCGTCGAATCGGCGGTTTTAAGCGGTGCAAAGCCTGATTCGACCGCAGGATCGGCGATTGCAGGCGGCGTAAAGCCTGACTCGACCACTGAATCGGCGCCTTCAAGCGGTGCTTCGCCTTCCCGGAGCCCGGATGTAAAACCCGAGACGGTTTTTAAAGCCGAAGTTGAATCAGGCCAGGCTTCCGCTTCGGGCGTTCTTGAGGCTAAAGGCGACTCTGAAGCTGAAAGCGGAGAGAACCTTGACCCGACTTTCGATGCGGTCTCTTCAATCGGAGGTCTCCGAAGTTCCAGAGACGGTTCTTACGTTTATGACGCTTCAAAATATGCGTATCAATTCCCTCCCGAGAGTTATTTGAAACATTATGAATCAAGCATCGGCGGAGAGATTGATCTGGAAAGAGACGTAAACGGAAGAACCATAATTGATACGTTGCAACAGTTTAAAATCCAGCTTGAACTTGTGGGAATCCAGCGCGGACCTGCGTTTACTCTGTATGAATTCGCTCTTGCGCGCGGCATAAAAGTGAATAATGTTCAAAATTATTCGGACAATATCGCAATGGACCTTGCAGTGCAGAGCGTAAGAATTCTGGCTCCGATACCGGGCAAGTCCGCAATAGGAATAGAAGTGCCGAATAAGGAGCGGGATACGGTGGGTTTTGATGTTATGCTGCCCGCAATTCGCAATCCGAAATTGAAAATTCCGATGGCTCTCGGCGTTACAATCACCGGTGAGAAAATAGCGATAGATGTTGCGTCCACCCCGCACTTGATTATTGCGGGTACAACCGGTTCCGGTAAATCTGTGTGTGTAAACGGGCTTATCTGTTCGCTTCTTTATACGCGTACGCCCCGGCAGGTGCGGCTTCTGCTTGTGGACCCGAAGATGGTTGAAATGTCCATGTATAACGATATTCCTCATCTGCTTACTCCGGTAATAACCGATAGCAAGCGGACGATTAAGGCTATGGCGTTTATCGTGGGGGAAATGGAACGCAGAATGAAGATGTTCAGCCTTATCGGGGTAAAGAAGATAGACGATTACAACGAAAAAATTAAGCAGGGCGAGTATCTCAGGGAGGAGCTCCCGTATATCGTTGTTATAATTGACGAATTCGGAGATTTAATGATGGCTGCGGGTAAGGAACTGGAAAATTACATTATCAGAATAGCCGCGGTTGCGCGTTTTACCGGCATTCACCTGGTACTTGCAACTCAGCGTCCTTCCAGCGATGTGATTACCGGTTTGATAAAGAGCAATATTCCCACTCAAATAGCCTTCGCCGTGCCGAACAGGGTGAGCAGTCAGGTGATTCTTGATTCTTCCGGTGCGGAGAACCTCCTCGGCAGGGGAGATATGCTCTATAAGAGCGCTTCTTCAAGAGCTCCTCTTCGTATTCAGGGGGCGTATATAGACTCGGAAGTGGAGAAAATCGTAAGCTTTGTGAAAACTCAGGGGAAGCCTGATTATATTGACGAGTCTTATTTCGAGGATGATGAGAGCGAAGAAACGCACTCCGAATCGGAAAGTCAGGGGGGCGGTTCGGAAGACTTGTATATGAAGGCATGGCGGCTTGTGGCTGAGAAAGGCGAGGCTTCTGCGTCTTACCTTCAGCGAAGGCTTCAGATCGGGTACAACAGAGCCGCAAACCTCATTGAGCAACTCGAGGAGAACGGCTGCGTCGGACCTGCGAGGGGATCCAAACCGAGAGAGGTGTTGCGCTATCCTGATTCTAATGCTGAAAAGATTTCAGACTGATGCGGGGCGCGCTTAACTATGCTATTCGCATATATTCGTAATGCAGAAAGGCGGGGCTCGTTTTTTAACGGCGCCATTTGCGCAGGCGGGGGAAGCCGGACAAAAGCGACATAAAAACAAGGGGGGAGTCGCGTTATTTGCGCAGGCGGGGAAAGCCGGACAAAGGCGACATAAAAACAAAGGGGTAGTCGCGCCATTTGCGCAGGCGGGAAGCATGAATTCGAATTATAAGCGCTTCGCCCGCTGTTTGACGAAAAAGTGTTAAATACATAATAAAATATGTTGATTAACAATAAATTATACTATATTATTTGAAATATGGTTAGGATATATAAATTTTTTATTGCTATTCTCGTAGCGCTCAGAGTGGTGCTTTTTTTCTTTATCGGCGTTGTCCCGTATTACCTGATATTTATCTTCTCCCGAAAACTTGCGGAAAAGTGGTTGTATGTTGATTTTCGCGCTGTGGGAAGATTCATTATGCTGGTTTCGGGGCTTAAGGCGGAAGTTTCGGGCAACACGGAAAATTTGAATTTAGCCGACGGACCGGTGTGTTATTTTTCCAACCATACGAGCCTGCTTGATATTGTGGTGTTTGTTTCCGCATGTAAAATAAAAGCGGGATACGTGGCAAAAAAAGAACTGATGTTTGTGCCTATTGTTAATCTGACGATATGGGCTTTGCACGGAGTGTTCATAGACAGACGAAATTTGAAAAAAAGCGTTGCGTCTATCGGAAAGGCTGCGGAGAGCGTTAAGAAGGGACATCCGGTGGTGATTTTCCCCGAGGGAACGCGGAGTAAGACGGGAAAGCTTTTGCCTTTTAAGCGCGGTTCGTTCCGTCTTGCCACAAAATCGGGAGCGAAGATAGTTCCGCTTGTGATAAAGGGAGCGCGGCCGGCTTTGGAGGACAGAAGAAAGGTATTCGTTCGCACCACAGCGAGGGTTTTTGTCGGAAACGTATATGATGTAAAGAATTATAAAAAAACGAGGGAAGAATTGAATAATATGTGTGAATCTCTTGAAAAAGATGTAAATAACATATATAACAACCTCTAACCTGGCGCATGAGAGCAAAGCGTCCGATAATTAACGATTTATGGCATTTGATTGATAATATGTGCGTTTTCAGGTTTAAAGGAGTCTTGTTATGGAAGATAAGAAAATACTGACGATTCAGGATATTTCCTGCGTAGGCCAGTGCTCGCTTACCGTGGCGCTACCTATTCTTTCAGCATGCGGAATTGAAACGGCAATCCTGCCTTCCGCCGTGCTTTCCACTCATACGGGCGGATTCAAGGGGTTCACTTTCAGAGATTTAACGGAAGATATGCCTTTGATTGAAAACCATTGGAATAAGGAGGGGCTTACCTTTAACGCGTTCTACACCGGTTATCTCGGAAGTGCGAAGCAGATTGATTATGTTAAGAGCATTATTTCTTCCTGCGCCGCCGCCGGATCGTTCACCGTCATAGACCCCGCGATGGCTGATAACGGAACGCTTTACTACGGGTTTGACGAGGCGTTTGTAAAGGAAATGCGCTCTTTGTGTAAAAAAGCCGATTACCTCCTCCCGAACATCACCGAAGCGTGTTTTCTCTGCGGTGCGGAGTATAGGGAGACATATTCCGAGGAGTACATCAGAAGCTTGTTGAAAAAGCTTTCCGAAATATCATCGGGAACGATTATTCTCACCGGAGTGTCTTACAAGAGCGACAGAACGGGTGTTGTTGTGTATGAAAACGGAGAGTATAAGTATTATGAGCATAAGAAAATAGCGAAGGGATGCCACGGAACGGGGGATGTTTACGCATCCGCATTCACCGGTGCTTTGCTTAACGGTAAGAGCGCATTCGATTCCGCTCGGATTGCGGCGGATTACGTGGTTCTTTGTATTGAAAACACTCAAAAATACGACAACCATTGGTACGGAGTGAAATTTGAAGAAGTTTTGTACGGACTGATTGAGATGCTAAAGGCGTAGCGAACGCATGCATTTGCGGCGGGCGGAAAATAAAGCCGTGAACGCGCGCGGAGAGTTTGAGAGCTTAGCGTGTCAACAATTATAAATCTGGAATCTTCGCTGCGAGGATTGAATCACGGGCGAGGATTAAATTACCGGGAGAAAACACATGGCTGATTTTAACTATGAGATTACAGAGAAAATCTGCACCCTTTCCGAGGGGTCGAAGGGATGGACAAAGGAATTCAATAAGATTTCGTGGAATGGCGGAAAGCCGAAGTACGACATCAGGGACTGGGCTCCCGATCACGAGAAAATGGGAAAGGGCGTAACCCTTAACGATGAAGAGGCGGAAGCTCTTTTCAAGGCTTTGGGGCGTTGTTTTCAGTAAGCGAAGATTTGCGGAAACGGACCGGGAACCGAATGAACGATGAATTTTTCAAGTTTTATTTGTGTTTTTTGCCGTTAATCTGTAAAATATTTAAAAAACAGTGTTTTACATCTTTGTGAATATGCATTATGATGTAAGACGTTAGATTTGAAAAGGAGAATTTTTACATGAAAAAAAAATTATTGGTTTTATTGGTACTTGCTTCTTTGGGAACGGCTCTCTTTGCTGCAGGTCAGTTCACATTGACTCCGAAAGTGGGTTATGCGGTTCTTGATTTTGATGCGGAAGTAAAGGTGGACGATGGAAACGGTTCAACAAAAACAATGAAAGAAGCTGTTGTTTCAAAGGGTGTGTCTTTTGGTTTGGATTTGGCATTCCTTATTAACCCGAAGATGAGCATTTATTTTGACGGCGAATATGTTTTACCGTTCCACGCGGCTTATTATACCAGAGACGATGGAAAGATGGTCGGCGGAACTTACAATAAAAAATATTTTACAAATAATTACGACAGCGTGAAATGGTTCGGATATAAGTTCAACCTCGGCGTGATGTACAACCTTTTGGACACCGGAAGAATGAAGGCTTCAGTCGGCGGCGGTATCGGACTCCACGGTATGAAGGTGGAGGGCACTAACAAAGTCAGCAGTGTTAAGTCCGA
>CAMKAB010000029.1 GCA_946410375.1 uncultured Spirochaetaceae bacterium | reverse complement strand
TTTGGGGCCCGGAGTGATTTGAATCGACCCCGATTCAAATGATTTCGGGCTCTTTTTTTATCGGTTTATGAGGGGAATTGGCGTTAAAGCCTGTGTTTTGAAACCGGCGCCGGTAAATATGCTGCTACCTGCAGATTTGCAACAAAAAAACAACATATTTGCAACACTAATGTTTACATTATTGTCTGATACGGTTAAAATAAGAAACGTATTTGGTGAAATATCCGTGTTTTCAGAGTAAAAGGGTAAAAAAGAAACGCTTAAAGCATATGTTTCGGAGGGGAGGTACGCGGTAAATGAAAGGTGAACGGCTTGCACAATTAGAATTGATTTTAAAAGCGCATCCTGAAGGTCTAAGGAAGTCTGATATTGCCCGAAGAATCGGAGTACACCGCTCAACAATAGGCAGATATATCGAAGATTTAAAGAAATATAACACCGTTTCCGAGGAAAACAATTTAATAAAGATTGAAATGAAAGATTCGGAAGAACGGCTTGAATTAAGCGTTTATGAAAGCCTCGCCCTGAATATGGGTGCGGAAATGCTCTTGAACAACAGTCAGTTCCAAAGTCCTCACCTCGCATCCGGACTTAGAAAAATCGCTATGAATATGCTGAGTTATGCGCCGGAAATTGCGAAAAATATCGCGTCTCTTGCGGATGAAGCGGAGAAAAGCGCCGAAAAATCCCCGGCGCAGCCGAATAAGGTTCTTGAAGTGCTTATTGATGCGTGGGTTTCGGGACGAATGGTGAAAATAGAGCATTTAAACGGCGATTCAAAAGAAGAAGCGGAAATCGCACCGTATTTTATCGGTTTTGTGGACAGCGAAGGCGGTAGAAATCCTATCACGGTTACCGGACGTCTTCGTCATTCCACGGAAATTATCACGATAGACATCGGAAAAATACAAAAAGTTGAAATTCTGAACGAAACATACACCATACCCGATAACCTCAGGGCTTTTGCACGTCAGGACAATGCGTTGAGTGTGGGGATGGTTGTGGATATTATTTCAATAACTCTTTTGGTAAAGGAAAAATCCGCATTGAATTCTTTTAAAGCTGTGTCTCACGGACCGATTGAAACGCTGAAAACAAAAGAGGGGACATACTTGTGCAAGTTCGAGGCGGAAAACTCAATAGAGTTGATTTTGCGAATAATACAGTGCGGTAATTCGGTGGAAATAATTGAACCTCAGAATTTCAGAGAACGTTTTATCAGAACGTTGAAAGAGATTTTAGCGAATTACGAGAAGTAAGCGGGATTTTGGGGATTGCGTTTCATTCGTGCTTTGCGGAATGCGCGTCGGCGCGGCGGAACGTTTTTAAAACTCCTTGTTTGTATAATCTCTCATTATTGACTATAATTAAGTATGACTGAATTTGTACATTTGCATAACCATACGGATTATTCTCTGCTTGACGGTGCTGCATCAATAAAAAAATATGTTTCAAAAGCTAAAGAACTGGGAATGAACGCCCTTGCGATTACCGACCATGGCAATATGTTCGGGGTTTTGGAATTTTATCATGCTCTGAGAAAAGCGAAAATTCAGCCGATTATCGGTTGCGAGTTTTATATTTGTCCTGAGGGGCGGAGTACGAAAGGCAGACGGTACCATCTTATTCTCCTGGCGATGAGTGATAAAGGGTACCACAATCTTATGGAGCTGAATTCTATTTCGTGGATAGAGGGGTTCTACGGAAAACCCCGCATAGACCGCGAGAGCCTTGCCGAGCATAGCGAAGACTTGATTTGCCTGTCCGCATGTCTTGCGGGGGAGCTTTCCCAGGGTCTGTTGTCAAGCAATCCCGAATCGGCGTACGAAACGGCGAAGTGGTATAAAAATCTTTTCGGCGACAGATATTACATTGAATTGCAAAACCATTTTTTGCCGGAAGAGGAGGAAGTTCTCCCGCGGCTTGCGAAGCTTGCAAAAGACCTGGATATAAAAACGGTTTGCACAAACGATATTCATTACATAAATAAAGACGATTCAAACGCTCACGACATTCTTCTTTGCATGGGTACGAAGAAGAAAAAGAACGATGAGGACAGATTGCGATTCAAGACCCAGGAGTTTTACATGAAGAGCGGCGACGAGATGGCGGAGCTTTTCAAGGATTATCCCGAATCCGTTTCCGCTTCTCTTGAAATCGCAAAAAGATGTCAGTTTGAAATAAATTTCCCCGGACCGATTCTTCCGAAAGTTGATGTTCCGCCTGAGTACAAGGATACAAAGGATTTTTTAACGCGTCTTTCGTGGGAAGGGCTGGAACGCAGATATCCGGGATATAAGGATAATCCGGAACAGAAGAAAACTCTTGAAACGAGACTTGAATTCGAGCTTTCGGTTATTTTGAAAATGGGTTTTGACTCGTACTTTCTGATTGTGCGGGATTATATTTACTGGGCGAAGACCCACGGCATTCCCGTAGGGGCGGGAAGAGGAAGCGGAGCGGGAAGCCTTGTGGCGTACTGCGTGGATATAACGAACGTAGACCCTATTGCGCATGATCTTCTTTTTGAGCGATTTCTGAACCCGGACAGAATTAGTCTTCCTGATTTTGATGTGGACTTCTGCTATGAAGGCAGACAAGATGTAATTGATTATGTAACAAATAAATACGGAAGTGATAGCGTTGGACAGATCGCAACGTTCGGAACCTTGAAGGCAAAGGCTGTTGTAAAGGATGTGGCGCGCGTGCTGGACATTCCGTTTGCCGAATCCAATGAAATCACAAAGCTTATTCCCGATGATCTGAAACTTCCGGATGAGGCGAAGGAAGCCGGGTGCAAAACCATGCTGGAATGGGCGCTTTACAGTGTTCCGGAGTTAAAGCAAATCAGGGAAAAGGGCGGGGTGTATGAAGAACTGTTTGACGTTTCTCTCCGCTTGGAAAACCTCGCCCGGCATGTAAGCACGCACGCATGCGGCGTTGTTATCGGTAGGGAACCGCTGAAAAATTATGTTCCTCTGTATCGCGATAACGGGACGGGAGGCATCACCACACAGTATACAATGGGTATGCTGGAAGATTGCGGGCTTGTCAAAATGGACTTTTTGGGGTTGAAAACGCTCACCCTTTTGAAAAACACAACACGTCTTATTCATAAGCGCGAGCCGGATTTCGATCTGGAGAAGGTGCCTTTTGATGATGCGGAGACATATGCGATGATGGCTCGCGGAGAAAGCGAAATGGTGTTCCAGTTTGAAAGTCCGGGAATGCAGAAGAATCTGAGGCTGTTAAATCCGACCCGTTTTGAGGAGCTTGACGCAATGACGAGTTTGTATCGTCCGGGTCCCATGCAGTTCATTCCTCAGTATATTGATTCCAAGCAGGGAAGAATACCGATTAAATACCCCGATCCTTCGCTAAAGGAGCTTTTGGAGCCGACGTACGGGGTTATGGTGTATCAGGAACAGGTGATGAAAACCGCTCAGATTTATTCCGGCTTTACTCTCGGAGAAGCGGATACGCTTCGTAAGGTTATGGGTAAGAAGAAGGTTGAGCTTCTGCCAGAGCAGGAAAAGAAGTTTGTTGAGGGGGCGATTAAGAACGGTCATTCCGAAGAAGCGGCGCGGGACCTTTTTGAGCATATCAAACCGTTTGCCGGTTACGGATTTAATAAGAGCCATAGTGTTTGCTACACCGTTATCAGCTATCGTACGGCGTACCTGAAGTGTCATTATCCTGCGGAGTTTTATGCTGCGAACCTTACGAACGAAATATCTTCCGGCGAGAAATTCAAAGTGTATTTGGATTATGTTAAATCGCGGGGTATAAAGATATTAACGCCTGATATTAACAAGTCTGACGTGTTTTTTACTGTAAGCGACGGCAATATTATTTACGGGCTTGCGGGACTTAAGGGAATCGGGGAAAAAATTGTGGATCAGATTCTTGCTGAGAGAGAGAAGAACGGTCCGTACAAGGACTTCCTGGACTTTATCAGGCGGAGCGATTCAAAGGTGCTCTCCAGCAGCACGCTTGAAAGCCTGATTAACGGCGGGGCGTTTGATTCGTTCGGATATAACAGGCCCACGCTTCTTGCAAATTTTGAGGATGCGGAAAAGAGCGTTGAGAAGGATAAAGAGGCGGCGAGCTACGGTCAGAACTTCCTTTTCGGCGATTTCGGCGGCGATGAGGGCGGAGATTCGGGTTCGTCTGCGTATAAAATGAAGGTTGTGCCTGATTACGAATTAAATGAAAAACTGGAAAAGGAAAAAGAGTACCTCGGGTTCTATATGTCCGGGCACCCTCTTGATGTGTACAGAACGGCGTGGGAGAATTTCGTGCGTCTTGATTTGTCCAAGCCGGAGCGTTTTACGGAAAATATCAAGTACGATTTAGTCGGGCTTGTAACCGATTTTAAGGCCCTTACCACGAAGCAGGGAAGCAGAATGGGGTATGTTACGCTGGAAGATTATAACGGGCAAATCGAGGTCACCGTGTTCCCGAAGCAGTGGGCGTTGTACGAGCCTGCGATAATAAAGGGGAAAGTGCTGGGAGTTCAGGGCGCGTTTAAGGCTTATAACGGTTCAAAGTCTTTCGGGGTGGATACCATTTACGGAGATCCGACGCAGATGAAGCCGCATAAGCCGGTGCGGGTGTGCATTGAGCTGAATCAGAAGTTGTCCAGTCACAATTCCGTTGAGGAAATCAAAAACGTTTTGCAGAAGCACAGGGGCACGGCTGAGGTTAAGCTTAAGCTTTATCCTTCGCTGGACGAGGAAGGAAATAAGGAAGGAAAGTGCAGGAGCATTGTTGCGGGGGATGTTTTTAATTCCAGCGCTGATAAAGAGTTGGTGTCCGAATTAAAAGGCTGCGACGGTGTGATAGACGTGTACACGGAGTGAGCTTGTGCGCGCGGATGAAAGGATATAAAGGGTATAATATGAGAATTTTCGGTTTGCTTTCTAATATAATCGGAGTGTATACGGTGGTATTGTGGTTCAGAGTGATTATCACATGGCTGCCGAGTCAGAGAGATCCGTATCATACTGACGGACCCTTTATTTCTTTTTTGAAATCCGTTACGGATCCGTTTCTCAATCTTTTTCGCTCTTCCCGGAAAAGAGGTGTGGTGGATTTATCGGTGCTTTGGGCCTTCATGATGCTGAACATTTTGCAGAGCGTTTTTTCGGTTCTTGCGCAAACAGGCAATATAACGGTTTGGGTTGTTGCGGTGCTTCTGTTGGATGGTATCTGGAGTTATTTCGTGTCGTTTGTGATAGTTCTTCTCTGCATTGTCCTTGTTGTGAGGCTGATTTGCGGCAGGTTCCCGGGGAATCCGAGGTGTGCGGCGTTTTTAAGCGCTATTGATCCTGTAATCAGAAAACCGGTGAATTTTGTGGCGGCGATAATGGAGTTTTTCGTTAGGAAAAGGAGAATTTCCGATCAGACGTTCGTATTCTCCGCTTTGGTGTTTTATGTCGTTTTGTATTTCGCATTACGGCATGGAATCGGCTATTTGATAGATTTTTTGATTAGGAATAAGACTTAAACGGAGTCGAAAAGGAATTCTCAGGTCTTCGCGAATTGTTTTAATCTCGTGATTTTTCGATTGCCGAAAGGCGATTGTCGAGAAGCGATGGTGAAAAAACTACAGACGAAAAAACGCGAAAGGAACAGGAAAAGAGCATTTCATTGACGGTTTTTGCAGGTTTACGGTGAGAATAAAAGATTTAGAAGTAAGTGTGAACAAACTCGCGGGCGTGGGCCCGAAAACAGCGGCGTTGTATAAAACGCTCGGCATAGAGACTGTTTTTGATTTAATCGCAACTCCCCCGAGGGGGTATGAAGACAGGACAAAGCGCGTTTGCATAGGAGAACAGCAGGATTCGCTTAATCAGACGAATACCGTTGTTGTAGTGCTGTCCAAGAGTTTTTTCGGTCCGCGATTGAGCAGCATAAGGATTACCGTTGAAGATACGCTTAACGGAAGACGGGCGATTTTGCTCGGTTTTAACAGGAGTTTTCTTGACAAACAGGTGTTTGCGGGCTCGTACTACAGCTTGTATGGCAATCAGATATTGCAAAACAACGGTTCGCGGGGACAGAGCGGAAAATATCCGGAGTTCAGTCAGTTTGAAATAAAACACGTAAAGGATTCCGACTCTTTTGTTCCGGGCGGGCTTATCCCGGTGTACGGGCTTACGGCGAATTTAACTCAGAATACCGTTAGAAGAGATGTTAAGAATGCGTTATCGGGAGTGTCCGCTTTGGAACCGGTTCTGCCTTTTCCCGTGATTCGGAAATATCAGCTTACGGATTACTTCGAGGCCCTCAGGGCTATGCATGCGCCTCGGAGCATTGAAGAGGCGAGAACGGCGAGACGAACCCTTGCTTTTACGGAATTATTCTATTTGCAGCTTTCCACGCAGAGAAAATCGGGAGAGGATGTTAAAAGAGACCGAAAAACTGTGAAGGTGTATGCTGCGGAAGAAAAGTTTATTAAAAATCTCCCATATTCTTTAACGGCGGATCAGGAAAAGGTTTTGTCGGAAATTCGGGAGGATATGGCTTCTTCGGGGAGAATGAACAGGCTGTTGCAGGGAGATGTGGGATGCGGGAAAACGCTTGTGGCGTGGATTTCGGCTTTGCATGCGATTTCCGAAGGACGACAGGTTGCGTTTATGGCTCCCACGGAACTGCTGGCTCGTCAGCATGCTTCTTCCGCGAGCGTCCTTTTTGAAAAAACAGGGGTGAATATCGCATACTTGGACGGAACAGTTCACGGACGAAGCAGAACTCTGCTTTTGAAAGAATTGGAGAGCGGAAATATCGACCTTTTGATAGGAACTCATGCGCTTTTTTCAAAGGATGTCGTGTACAGGAATTTAGGGTATGTGATTATTGACGAGCAACATCGGTTCGGGGTTGAACAGCGGAATGCGCTTTTCGGCAAGGGGGAGAATCCCGATGTGCTTTTAATGACCGCAACGCCTATTCCCCGCACGCTTGCCCTTACGATGTACGGGAACCTGAATGTGTCTTTTATAAAGATAATGCCGGCGGGCAGGCTGCCTGTTAAAACATTTGTGATTTCATCGGAGCGTAGGGAGGAAATGTTCAGGGCTGTTGAAGTGGAATTTTCCCGCGGTCATCAGGCGTATTTCGTTTATCCGAGAATTGAAGCGGAGGAAGACGGAGGGAGCGAGAGAGAGTCGGGCGGAGACGGAGACGGCGTTCAAGGGGCTGCGAGGCCGGTTTCCGCCGGTGCTTCAGAGCGGAATCCTTCAGCACAGGACAACGGTTTGAAAGATGTGGAGACAATGTATGAAGAGCTGTCCGAAAGGTATTCGAGATACCGGGGCGCGCTTATTCATTCAAGGTTGACCGATGATGAGAAAATACGTATTTTAAGCGATTTCGCAGAAGGGAAGCTGGATTTTCTTGTGGCGACTTCCGTGGTTGAAGTTGGAATCGATGTGAAAAACGCCACGTGCATGGTGGTTGAGAATGCCGGAAATTTCGGACTTTCCGCGCTCCATCAGCTTCGAGGAAGGGTTGGGAGAAGCTCGCTCCAAAGCTGGTGCTTTCTTGTGTATGATAATCCGCTTTCGGAGGACGGCAGGAAGCGTCTTTCCGTTCTGCGTTCAACAACGGACGGTTTCGTTATTGCGGAAGAGGACCTTAAAATCAGAGGTCCCGGCGAGATAACGGGGCTGCGGCAGAGCGGATTCCTGAATTTGAAGTATGCGCGGCTTGATAGCGATATTGAGCTTATGGCGGAGGTGCGGGACGAAGTGAGCGCTTTGCTTGAGAGTGATTCGGGACTGATTAAAGCTGAAAACGCACCGGTGAGGGAGAACCTCGGAGTGTTTTGCAAGGGGCTCGGGATTTAGAGATAATTTCGCGAGACTTCCTTAGTCATAATTTGGAGTCAGGATTGTCGCATATAACATAAAAGACAATTACGCGAGTTGTTAAGTATATCAGCAACGTTAAAACGAGAATGGATTGTCGCATACAACATAAAAGACAATTACGCGAGACTTCCTTGCGCATATTTGGAGACATAAGGTTATGGGAAAAATGATGAAAAATACTGAAACGCATGTTATGCGAATCACGGGAGGAAGATTCTCCGGCAGACGCGTCGTAATTCCGGAGGGGGACCTGGAAATACGCCCGCTTATGGACAGGATGAGAGAGTCTCTTTTTTCCATTATCGGTCCTCTTTCCGGTTTGTCTTTTTTGGATTTATTTGCAGGATCGGGAATTGCCGGCATTGAAGCGGCATCCAGAGGGGCGGAAAAGGTTGATCTGGTTGAGCTTGACGGGGCTAAGAAAGATGTTATTGAGAAAAATATAAGCATTGCGCAGGGTGTGTCAGCTTTGAGATTATACATACAGGATGTGTTTGAGTTTGTTTCAAAGACTCACAATATGTATGATCTTGTTTATGCGGATCCTCCGTTTCCGCTTTCCGATAAGCACGCGATTGCGAAAGATGTTCTGAAGTGCGGACTACTGAAGGATGGCGGAAGGTTTGTTATTCACGTTCCTGCGGATGAAGCGTCGCTTTGGGGAGATGAAATTTCGGCTTTTTCCGTGGCTGGCGAGGATTCGGAAGATTTGAGCATTGCAGCCGGCGGAAAGAAAGGCGGTTTAGGGCGATTACGTCGTAGTGATTCAGACGATTCGAATGCCGGGGAGATCGACAGTTTATCAGTGCGAATATGTTTTAGGGATTCGGATGATTCGAATATTGCAATCGGCGGGAAGAACGCGGAGGTGCGCTCCGATTCTTGCGAAGCGTCGGACGTGTTTTCTTCTGCCGGAAAAAACGCGGAGAGGCGCTTTGATCTTTGCGAAACATCAGTTGTGTTTTCCTCCGAGCAAGGCGGGAATCGGGTAAACGGACAGCGCAAACTTGTGCAATACGATAAGCGCACGTACGGCAGAAACAGTTTCCTGTTTTACCGGAATTTTACGAAACAGGATTGACGGCTGAAATAAGCGCATGAAAAAGTCTTCCATACCGAAAAATTCCTTCAAAAATCCGCTTTTGTTTTCTCCGAGGGGTAATCTTTAAGAGG
>CAMKAB010000028.1 GCA_946410375.1 uncultured Spirochaetaceae bacterium | reverse complement strand
TGCGTTTCCGGCGAGAACGGCTTAAACTTAAAAAACAGCGGCACTGATATTTCCGCCGCGCCATGCGCACTTTGCGCTCAAAAAAAAGACTTCGCTTTATGCGAAGTCTCCATCTATGACATTGTAAACAGTCTGAAGTAAAACCGCTTAAACCGCCCCTCTCACAGACTAGAAATCCAAGAAGAACGTTGCGCTCACAAGCACATCTTCACTTCTGTTTCTGTAAGCCGAACCGTTAATCAAATAAGCCACCTGCAATCCGAGGTCGATAGTATCGAAAATACTCAATTCCAACTGCGCACCGGTTGAGGCGAGAAGACCGCTTTCGCTTATTTCCTTAATCCCGTTCTTGCCTGTATTGAGGATATAGCCCGCTCCGTAACCTAAGTCTAAGAAAAGATTAAGACGGGCGAAAATACCGCGGATAAAAGGCTCAGGGCTCGCAAACCGGATATCAAAGTTATTCACAAGAGAGAAAGTGGTATTAAAGGTGTTGTTATCAAAACCTCTCATCTTTCTACCCAGGGAATTCACATGGGAAGCAAACACCGGAACAGCGTCACCGTCTATGAACGTAAAGTTTATTCTGTCTATGAACACAATGGAGAAAAGGTTCAATCCGTTGCGTCTCTTTAACTCCAGAATCGTCGCTCCGCCCACGGCATTAAGCTGAGCAGAATAATAGGTAGATACTTTGTTCATAAATGCAGGAGCTAAAGATAATTTCAAGTCCAAAAGGAAACCGCGACTTGCCGTCCACGTATCCTTCATCGCGTTAATTCTCGCTCCCGTATATAAGATACTGGTATAGTTATTATCCTTTGCCAAATCCTGATAAATTTTCTGACTCGCCCTGTCAGCTCCGTAACGAGCCATAAAACCTTCTATCGAATCAGGCTGCCCCTTGGATTTCTCTCCGAGCCATATCTTATAATCCGTTTTCTTTGGGAAACCGCCTCCGCCCTTCAAAATAATGAGCGAATCGTAGAACTTCTCATACTTTCCCTGATAACCGGCATACGCCGTTACAAAATCAAGCCCGTCTACCCACGAATCTCCGAATCCCTGAGAAAACTCAGCGCTCCATGTGAAATGGAACTCGTCAAAAATTCCGATTTTCTGATATTTATCCGTTACAGGATTCTGAAAAATCTGCCGTTGCAAATACCCGGCACCCAATTTCAGTTGAATTCTTGTAAGATCTCCGTCTTTAATGGATAAACCGTCGTAATTGATTCCGATACCGGAACCGGTAGGCAGAAAACCTCCCAGTATTTCAGGATGCTGGTCCAATCCGTTCAAAAAGAAACTAAAGTCCTTCGAAAAACCGAAACTTACCAATACAACCAGAAACAATAAAATTGTTGTCAGTTTTTTCATTATCTTTTTACACCTTCTCCCGAGCGGTACGTTATCAAAAGTCCTGAAGAGAATATGGACCTGTAATCATTCTCAAAGTTAAACGCCGCTTCAACCGGAACAGTCAACCACAAATTAGTGTATCCGAGCCTGACGGAAGGTAAAAGCTCAAATTCAAACATTTTAATCTGATTATCTCCCGAAATACTTGTGGTTTTGTTAAATATCTGCAAGCCCAAATTCAATCGAACTTCCAACCTCTTTTTATGCTTAATCGCGTATCCTGCGCCCACTCCTAAGGAGAAGCTGTCATTAAGTTTTTCAGTCCCCTTCTCCGAATCCGTAACATGAATATACGCCGGTCTTACGTAGACAGATGCCGTCATATCGGACTTTATAGGAATATTGAAAGACAAAGGAATGGAAATCTTCAAGCCCGTACCGCTGAAAGTATCAATTTTCATCTTACTCAGCCCCATTCCGAGACCGAACTGAAGTCCGAACGTTCTCTTATCAACACCGCCGGAAGAGAACTGCTCATGCAACAACTGGCTCTTTAAACTCGTAAGCTTATCATCCACATCCGAATTGTCGTTCTCAACAGGCAACGTCTCCTCAGCGACAGGAGTCATCGGAATGATTGCCTCAGGTATGCCGGCAAGCATCTCGTTCAGCTTATTTTCATCAATTCCCTCCCTCGAAACGTTCTGATTCTGCTCATCGGAAGGCTTCGATTCAGGTTCATCGTCTTTTACAATTACTTCCGGAGTCGGAACAATAACCGGCTCAATCACAGTCTCTTTTATTTCCGGTTTTTCCTCTTTCTGTTCAACTATCGCAGGTTTCTGAGGCTCTGGCTCTGGTTCAGGCTCATCATACACAGGAATCTCCGGCGTTTCAAAGACAAGCTCAGGCTCAACAAACGTAGGTTCATCTACAACAACGCCCTTGTTTTCCTCTTTTCCGACGTTCGCCGAAGAATCGGAAACAGCACCGTTATTGTTATTTTCCGCACCGGCTGTCTGGCTGTTATTCCCGTTTCCGCCGAACAAACCGAATCCGCCCGATGAAGGATTATTGTTTCTGAACGGGAATGAAAAACCGGAAGAGGAAGGCAAACCCTCACCACGTCCCGGAACTACAGGATCCAACGTTTCAGCCACAACGGAATCATCCCCCGGAATGGCGAAGTCATCGTTTACCGTTTTCTCATCCGCCACTTTCAAAGGATCCGGCTTTTGCTCCGCGCTTTGGGAACCATTCTGCTTCTCAGGCTTCGTACCATCATAAATCGGATCGTTCGTAACGAGTTCCGTATTCGGATTCGCTCTGTCGTCATACACATAGAAATGCCCTGAATCGCTTCGATCCGAACCCGTATCCACAACCGGCACGTTCACAGGCTCGCTCACAGCCTTCTCTTTCTCTTTTTCCGGAGGATTGATCGCTTCTTCTTGCTTCATTTCCTTCTCTGCTTCCAGCTGTTCTGTCTGCGCCGCCTGCTCCGTCGGAATATTCTCAGGAATCACTATCGGATTGTTCTGCACCTTCTCCGCAGTTTCATCTTTCACGGAATTATCCGCGTTTGGCTTGACAACAGGTATGAGTTTCGGGTCTTCTTTTCCTTTATCACAAGACACTTCCACCGCAGCTATCGTCAAAACAAGTAAAAAATAAACAAAAATTTTTTTCACATTCTTCATTTATATACTCTCCCCCGAAAGGCACAATTACCTTATAATAATGTCAATAATATCAAATAATGACAATCAAAACAATTATAACACTAAAGAACAGAGTTATACGACAAAAAAATTCTTTTTTTTCAAAAAAATCTGTTTTTTTTTCGTATTTTCGCCTCATTTACGCCTTTTCGTACCCTTCAGGATTGTTTTTTTGGAAATTCCACGCATCCCTGCACATGTCAAAAACGGTGAATTCCGCTTTGAAACCTAAAATTTTCTCCGCTTTTGAAACATCGGCGAATACTTCATCCACATCTCCCGGACGTCTCGGTCCGATTACATACGGGATTTTCACACCGTTTTCTTTCTCAAATGCCGAAACCAGTTCCAAAACGCTCGTACCTCGTCCGGTTCCGATGTTGAAAACCTCGCAGCCTTTATTTTTTTTCGCATACTCCAGCGCTTTTATATGAGCACGGGCAAGATCCACCACGTGTATGTAGTCTCTCACTCCGGTTCCGTCGTTCGTTTTATAATCGTTTCCGAACACCGTAAGGTATTTCCGCCTACCCACGGCGACCTGAGAGATGTACGGCATAAGATTATTCGGTATTCCGCGGGGATCCTCTCCGATTTTTCCGCTTTTATGCGCCCCGATAGGATTGAAATACCTGAGGAGAACGACGGAAAAATCAGGATACGCATTACACACGGCTTTAAATATCTGTTCGCTCATGTATTTTGTCCACCCGTAAGGATTTGTGCAATCGCCCGTGCGCGAAGATTCCGTGAGCCCCCGCTTTGCATCCGCCGAAGAGTCTTCCCGAGCCCTTCCTCCTTCCGCCGAAGACTCTCCCCGAACGCCTCCGTCTTCCGCAAAAAGACGCTCTTTCCGTGAAGTGTCTTCATACGGTCTCATCGCCGAAACGCTGGTATTTTTCTCGTCACTTACACTCACAGACCGGACTCCGCTCCCCGGATTGGCAGTATAAACCGTTGCACTCGATGAAAATACCAGATTATGCACATTATGATTTCTCATCACCTTGCAAAGCGATAAGGCGGAATTAAGGTTATTGGAAAAGTACTCAATGGGAAGACGCACGCTCTCCCCAACAGCCTTTAGTCCTGCAAAATGTATAACGCTATCTATCTCATACTTGCTGAAAATCTTTTCAAGCGCATCAAAATCGCAAACATCAATCTGCTCAAAATGCAATTTGCGACCGCTTATCTCCTCAACTCTTTTTAACGAGACCACTGAGCTGTTGCACAAATTATCAGCCACAAGCACTTCATATCCCGCATTTAATAACTCCAAACATGTGTGAGAACCGATAAATCCGGCTCCTCCGGTTACAAATACCATATAAACTCCCCATTCACCGCGGAACACCGTAATTCTGTTTATTATATGTTAAGCAGTAAAAACCATATAAACAAATATAAAAAAATAAAGTTACAATATTGTTCCTTTTCATTGATAAAAATATCAAAATAATAGTATCATATTTTCGTATGGAACAATACGTTTTATCTTCCAAATCTGAAAAAATACTCTATTTGTATGATAAAATCGCCTTACAAGATGCAAGTTCCGCAACTTTGCAGGAACTGGAAGACTACAACCGTTCCCTCAGCAAGAATAAACGAATTTTTAATAAGCTGTACCAACCGGATACAAAACACGTCCTAATGGAAACATACATCATTCCTGTTGAAGAGGGAAACATAACCGGGTATCTCTTTAAAAAGAAAGAGGCTTCCTCCGGGCTTTCGCCTTTGATTGTTTACTATCATTCGGGCGGCTTCACACTCGGAAATATGGAAATATGCAAAGCAATTTGCAGCAATATTTGCAAATACACCTCAAGCATGGTTCTCGCCGTTGATTACAGGCTGTCTCCGACGTTTAAGTTTCCTGTTCCTCTAAACGACTGCTACAATGCCTTTCTTTGGGCAGCGGGCGGAATAAAATACTGGAAACTGGATCCGAAAAAAATATTCGTCATGGGTTCCTGCGCAGGCGGGAATTTAGCCATTTCCGTATGCAAACGTTGCAGAGATGAAAAAGGTCCGACTATTGCGGGACTTATCCTTGAAGATCCTCTCACCGATTGCAGACTCAGAACAAACAGCGTTGAAACGCACAAACATAATCCTCTGCTCAATAAAAAAGATTTAAACTTCTTTATTAACAGTTATGCGAACGAGCCGAAGGACATTTTAAACCCGTTTTTTTCTCCTCTGCTTGCGCTGGATTTTTCAAGGTTGCCGCAAACGCTTATTTTCTCATCGGAATACAGTCCTCTTTCAGACGATGCCGAGCTTTTCGCCGAGGCGCTTTCTTCTGCGGACACTCCGGTAAAGCTTATTTTCGAAGAAAAAAAACTTCACGGGTTTATGCGTTTTCCGTCTTGGGATCGCTACGAAGACGAAATGGCTACGATTTCCGTCTTCCTTGAAGGAAAAGTCGTTCAAAACATCAACCTGCTTACAAAAAGGCAAAGACGGCGTCTCAGAAGCATGAAACCCGTTGTGGAACCGTCTGCAGACGACGCGCTGTAAAGTCGCTACGACTCCCTGTTCAGACACGCGGCTTTACGCGGCTTAAATCAAACATTTCCGTAAGAACCCGTTCTCTTTTTGCAAAGACTTTACGTCTCGTGGGCGTCCCCTGTAATTGAGCCGACATCACAACGGATGATGTCCGCTTTGCAAAGACTTTATCTCTCGTGGAACATCCCTTGTAATTGCGCCGACATTACGACGGATGATATCTGCTTTGTAATAAACTTTATCTCTCATGGAGCATCCCCTGTAATTGCGCTGACATCACAACGGATGATATCTTGCAAAGCAACCGTATTACAACGAGTCTTTCGGCTCATTTCCGATAAATAATCCGACCCCTTCCCGCTCCCACAGGTGCAAAACGTCCTTTTTATCTCCCGATGCCGAAAAATAAAGATACCAGCAATCCTCTTCCGACTTATACTTCACATCGCACGTCTTAATAAAACGACTCGCCCACCCCTCTGTTTGGGGTCCGAGAATGGGTTTTTCACCAATCGAAGAAAATTTTAATCCGTCCTCCGATTTCAAAAGCATAACGGCGGAAGATGCTTTATAATTCTTTTCATCCCAATAATATGAACACATAAAACCGTATATCACATCATTATGCGAAACAATTCTGATATTCCCCGGGGAAAGGTTTGAATACTTGGAATCAGGCTGCGCTTCAAGCAAGAGGCTATCCCCCGGAACCAAAAACTTTTCATCCAAAGACAAAGCCTCCGCGTATCCGAAAAACCGCGGCGCGAACCGTCTGTTTTCTTTTTTTTCAGTTTTCCCGGCAGGTAACACCATATCGGCGGCGCTGAAATACAATCTGAACGTTCCGTCCTTCCACTTTATCATCGATGGAGAGGTAAGGCACGGTCTTCCCGTGTAATCGGAAGAATAGGGAACATCTTCCGCACTTAAAACAGTTTTCGGATGAGACCACTTCACCAAATTTTCAGAAGAAATAATTTGAATCCTTGAACAGTATTTTCTATGTCCGAAACGCTTAAAAGAATCGTTTATGTTCTCAGGTTCGTGGTTTTCGTAAACAAGATAATACCTTCCGCCATCCGAAAAAACAAAAGGATAATGCCCCCTTGCCACCACCAGCTTTTTCGGCTCCCATGCAATTCCTGAATCGGACTTAAAATGGTGTATCCCGAGCCATGAATGAAGAAAAATATGCCATGCTCCGTCCGGAGCGTTCTCGGGCATAACAACGGCTGGACTTGAAAAAGCCGGAACATAAAAATGAGAATCAATCAAGGGTTCATCGCTGAACGGAAACCAAATGTTCTTTTCCATAGTTCTATTTTTTCCCGTTTTTAAATTCAATCACTATATACGAAACGGCAAGCGCTATCACAAACACAACCACCAGACTATCGCTCAGATTAAAAGTCGGCCATCTCTCAAAACCGAAAAGCCCGTAAAATTTAACGCTGATATAGTCCACCACTCCGGTTTTAAATCTGAACGATCTGTCCGCAAGGGTGCCGAGTCCGCCCCCCACAACACACGAAGCAAATATTTTCTGCAAAAAGGTAAGCTTGAATTTATCGGTGAGCATCATATAAGACACAAACCCGATCAAAACGAGAGGAAACACGATGAACATCAGAATTCTGAAAAAATCTCCGCTTCCCGCTCCTATGCTGAACGCAAGTCCGCGGTTTCTTTCATGGCAAATATAGAGAAAATCCCCGAAAAAACGTTTATATACATACCCCTGCGGCACATTTTTCACGATAAAATGCTTAATCGCCTGATCCGCTGCCAATAAAACAAGAGAGATACAGCACAACAAAATCCTTTCTTTCTTTTTTGTCATAAAATCCTTCGTTTCAACCCCTTATATCGGTATTGCGCCATATTACACCATATTCGCACAATATGTAACAACTTCACATACTTTCACACTGAAAACAGCAAATCCTCCACACTCGGAAGAGGCCAGTATTCCTTGGACATATTTTCTTCCAACTGCGCCGATAAATCGCTTATTCTCTTCATCTCCGGAAGAACCATGTCGCAGTAAAACTTCGCATTTTCCTCAATATCCTTTATCTTTCGCGCCTTTTCTATCTGAGAGCGAAGCTCATTGCCGGCGGAATAAAGGGAATTTACCAAACGCTGAACCTTTTCAAGCTGCTTGGTTTCGGAAATCGTGTCTATTGAAAGAGAAACGTTCTTTTTATCAATAAGAGAGCGCGCAATCATTCCGGTGTACTTCGTGGCAGCCGGAAGGACTTCCTCAAAGAGCATTTCCTGAGTAACAAGAGCTTCAAGATTGATGGTTTTACTGTACCCGGTGAGCATGATATTATACCTGCTCTCCAATTCGCTTTCAGTGAAAATATTGAACTTTTTAAAGAGCTCGACATTCTTCTTATCAATAAGCGCGGAAGCGGCGTAAGCGGTGCTTTTGAATATTTTCAAGCCCCTTCTCTTCGCTTCCTCCGCCCATTCTTCCGAATAATTATTACCGTTAAAAATGATTCTCTTGTGCTTTTCGTACGTATCTTTTATAAGACGGCGAACTTCCAATTCAAAATTTGAAGCATTTTCCAGAATATCGGCGAATTCCGAAAGAGACTCCGCCACGGCGGTGTTTATCACAACGTTCGGATCGGACGCGTTTATCTGAGAACCGAGGGTTCTGAACTCAAATTTTGAACCGGTGAACGCAATCGGACTTGTTCTGTTTCTATCCGAACTGTCCTTCGGTAAAGAAGGAAGCGCATGAACACCGAAACCTATCTCCTCTTTTTTTCGGAACGCTTCAATGGAAGTATCAAAAGACGCGAAAAGCGAGGTTAAATCATCTCCCAGATAAACGCTCATGATTGACGGCGGAGCCTCGTTTCCCCCGAGTCTTCCATCGTTTGACGGCGTAGACACCGTGCAAAACAAGAGGTCGTAGTACCTGTCTATCGCCCGGATCATTGCGGCTGTGAAAAGCATGAACCTGATTGTTTTATCGTAGGTGTCCCCGATTTCAAACAAATTCACTCCCGTGTCCGTGCTTATGGACCAGTTGTTGTGTTTTCCGCTTCCGTTTATATTCTGAAAAGGCTTCTCATGCAAAATACATGCCAGGTCCATTCCTTCAGCAACGTTTTTCATCTCTTCCATTATAACGAGATTTCTGTCTACCGCTAAATTCGCCGTTGAGTAAATAGACGCAAGTTCATGTTGCGCGGGAGCGGCTTCGTTGTGCTCTGTTTTTGCCGGTATGCCGAACTTCCACAAAATCTCATTGAGTCTTTTCATATACTCCAAAACCCTGGGTCTGATTGCGGCATAATAGTGATCCTCAAACTGCTGTCCCTTCGCCGAAGACGCCCCGAGAAGCGTTCTTCCGCAAAACTGCAGGTCGCGCCGTTTATTGTACAGGCTTTTATCCACAAGAAAGTATTCCTGCTCCAGTCCTATGTTGGAATTAACGTGCTCAACACCGCGCATTCCGAAAAGTTTCAAAACCCTGAGAGCTTCCGTGTTAAGAACTTCCATGGATTTCAAAAGCGGAGTTTTTTTATCAAGCACTTCTCCGCTGTACGAACAGAACGC
>CAMKAB010000027.1 GCA_946410375.1 uncultured Spirochaetaceae bacterium | reverse complement strand
CTGCAAGCCGGCGTGATTTAAAGCTCCCGCAGTATGAAGGCATCCTTATATTCTTATCGGTATCCTGTTCAGTTCTGTTCAGTTCAGTTCAGTTCTGCTCTGGTCTGCTCTGCTTTGTTTCCTTCCGATCTGTTCTGCTCCGGTCTGCTCTGCTTTGTTCCCTTCCGTCTCGTTATGTTCCGTCTTTCCTGACCATCCTGCTATAAGTCTCTATCCGAGTTAAAGCAAAAAAACAAAAAATTTTTCCACAACTCAAAGAAACTGTGTAATAATTCTAGTATGCACGGGAACTTTCATTACTCAATTTACGGAACATCTCCGCAAACAGGGATTTTAAGGTTCCTTAAAACATGTTATCATAAAGCAAAAAGGAGGGAGAAACTTCAGTTTCTCAGGTGGTGATTATGGGAAAGTTCAATCTTAAGGCAACAAAAAACGGCGGATTTAAATTTGATTTGGTAGCAGGGAACGGAGAAGTTATTGCAACAAGTCAGACTTATAAATCAATAGACACTGCAAAGGTCGGAATCGCATCGGTTCAGAAAAACTGCAGCGCAGTAGTTGAAGATCAGACGGCTGAGAACTATGCAATTCAGAAATGCCCGAAATTTGAGGTTTACAAAGACAAAGCAGGAGAGTTCCGTTTCCGTCTGAAAGCGGCAAACGGTCAGGTTATCGCCACCGGTGAAGGATACAAAACAAAAGCCAGTTGCTTAAACGGCGTTTCCAGCATCGGAAAGAACGCTCCTGACGCGAAGATTGTTGAAGTGGAAGAGTAAGCTTCTCAACCGAAGCACATAAAAAATACGCCCCGAAAGGCGTATTTTTTTTCTTTTTTAGGGCGTCTCCTTAGCGTTCCGGTTCGCGATTTAGCAAACGCTGAAGAAAAACCCGAAACATTCGAATGCGCCTCCGCTCCGCATGCGGACCCCGCGTACTGCAAAACGCTCCGAAACAAATTTCTCGAATACCGCTTCATGTACGCACCGGAGGCCGACTACGAACCCCGCGTACTTAACGAATCTGAAATTTTCTTTCTTCCGAAATACATGGAATTTCCGAAATATCGCTCTTTTCAATATGAATATGAGGCATGGATTTTAATTTGACAAAGAACGCCCGAAGTCTGCTTCTCGCTCCCTGAATTTCCATTTCCACACTTCCGTCCGGCAAATTTCTCACCCATCCCGTAAGATAAAACCCACGGGCGAGGTACAGCGACGTGTACCTGAGTCCCACGTGCTGCACTCTTCCGTAAAGAACAATATGCAACCTGCCGCAATGCGCATCATCCGCTCCGGACTTATCATGCTTGGTTTCGCCCGTATCACGTTGCGTTTTCATCGGTCATCAACATCTGAAGGATTTTATCCTTCACCTGCGCAACATTCACATCTCTGATTTTCTGACGCAAAGGAAGAACGGAACGTGGGGACACGCTGAGCTCATCAATTCCGATGGAAAGGAACGTCTCCGTAAGCGATAAATCCGCTCCGAGTTCGCCGCAGATTCCGACCCAGATTCCGTTCTTATGAGCGTTGTCGCACACCATCTTCAAAAGACGCAGAACCGCTGTGTGGTGCGGATTGAAAAACCTTCCGAGATCGGCATTCTGTCTGTCGCAAGCCAAGGTATACTGGGTTAAATCGTTTGTTCCGCAGGAGAAGAAATCAACTTCTTTTGCAAGACGATCGCTTATTACCGCGGCAGCCGGAGTTTCGATCATTATACCGACCTTAACATCATCGCTGAAAGAGATGCCCTCGTCCTGAAGCTCTTTTTTCACTCTCTCGCACATTTTCTTCGCTTCGCGCACTTCCCAAAGACTCGTAACCATAGGGAACATAATGCAAAGATGTCCGAAAGCCGAAGCGCGGTACAACGCTCTAAGCTGCGTATGGAAAATCTCAGGTCTGTTCAGACAAATCCTGAGCGCTCTGTTTCCCATTGCCGGATTCTCTTCATGCGGCAAATTGAAATAACCGATCTGCTTATCCGCCCCGATGTCAAGCGTTCTGATAACGACTTCGCGCTCGCCCATATCGGAGAGAACCTTCTTATACGCCTCAAACTGGAAATCTTCCGTAGGGTAGTCATCGCAATTCAAATAAAGGAACTCAGAACGGAAAAGCCCTATGCCTCCGGCATCGTTTCCGAGCACCGCAGGCACATCATCAGGCGAACCGATATTACAGAAAACCTTCATTTTATGACCGTCTTTCGTCTCGTTGGGAAGTCCTTTCAAACGGTTCAGCATTTCCTGCGTTTTTTTCTGCTCTTCCATTTTTACCGTGAGCATTTTACGCGTCGCGTCATCAGCATCAATCACCACGCTCCCGGTGGATCCGTCTATAACCGCTTCCCGCCCCTCAAAATCAGCGGGGAGCTGCTTTCCGAGTCCGATAATCGCCGGAATACCCATCGTACGGGCGAGTATCGCCGTATGAGACGAACCGCTTCCCCCTTCAGTTACGAAACCCAAAATCTTTGTTTTATCCAACTGAACCGTTTCAGACGGCGCCAAATCGTCGGCTACCAGAATTACGGGCACGGGAGAATCTATTCCCCCCTGAACAACCCCTTTCAAAATACCGATAATACGGGAAGACACATCTTTTACATCTGCCGCACGCGCCTGCATATAAGCATCATCCATTGTGGCGAACATTTCCGCAAACTGCTCCGCCGTATCAGACACAGCCGCTTCCGCATTGTGTTTTTCGTTTTGAATAGCGTTCTGAACGGATTCCTCGTAATCCAGATCTTCCGCCATCATTTGATGGGTTTCAAAAAGCATTGCGGCGTCATCTCCCGCTTCCGCACGCGCTTTTTCCGCAAGTTCGCCCAGCTGTTCAATCGCCTTAGCCTGAGCCGCCTTGAAACGGTTCCACTCTTCCTCCGTATTTTCAACCTCGTAACGGCTTATGCTGTTGTCCGACCTTTTGTAAAAAAAAAGAGGACCGAATGCTACACCGTTAGAAACACCTTTTCCCTGTATAGAAATCATAATCAAACTCCGTAAATAACCCGGATCACCGCTTTCAGCATATTTAAAGCATATTTAAAGCATATTTAACTGCATATTTACAGCATAAAACGCCAAACCGGAATATAGAAAACCGAAACGCTATCCGATATATAAAAAAACGGCTGCAAGCACAAACTCACAGCCGCATAAACAAAAAATTACAGATTATTCTTAAAGAAATTCTCAATCTCCGCCGCTGCGTTGTCTTCATCCGCGCCATCCACAGAAACCGTGATCGTATCGCCCTGCTTAATTCCCATTCCCATGAGCGCCATAAGCTTTAACGCATTTACAGACTTCTCGCCCTTGGTAACGGTGACAGCAGAATCGTATTTCTTAATCTCTTTTACCAAAATTCCGGCAGGTCTGGCATGAATCCCGACCGGATCCGTAATCGTGTAATTAAAGGTTTTCATTTTTCCCCCCCATAATCAAGTAGTATTTTATAATCAAATAATATTTAAACAGTAATCAAAGCGAAAACGAGTCTTCCTCAAACCCGTTGCCGCCGCGAGTCCTGAAATCTTATCCCCTTATCCGCAAACAACATCGTTCAAGTCGTCCGAATTTGTCAGAAGAACCGCCACGGTTTCGTTATACCCCGCAGCCTTTATCTTCTCTATATCAAACAATATGAGGGTCTGACCGGACTTCACCTCATCTCCTTCTTTTACGAGACAGGTGAAACCATCGCCGTTCATGTTCACCGTGTCTACGCCTACGTGGATTAAAAGTTCCATTCCATTCGCTTCCAACCCCACGGCATGCTGACTTTCCGCCACGGAACTCACTTTACCGTTAAAAGGAGCCACCACAAACCCGGCTTCCGGCTGAATGCCGACGCCGTCTCCGAGAACTCCGCCGGAGAATGTTTCATCGGGAATATTCTCGCGGGGAATGACTTTTCCTTTAACAGGCTGCAAAACCTTACCGTTCGCACAGGTGATAACCGCAGGTCTTACGGCGGAAGCGAACTCCTCCGCTTCATTCACTCCGCTTTTTTCCTCGTTTTTGCCCTCTGTTTTTTCCGTTGTTTCTTCCTCCGTCTCTTCCTTCCAAATCACCGAAGCCACGGCGAAGGCAATGCCGGCGGAGATAAGCAAAAGCATGCAATACAAAGGAATGTTGTTAATTGCCAAAAGTCCCGGAATACCGGTAACCCCGTATGTTGTGGCTCCGAGAGGCACTTTCTGTCCTGCGGAATAAACCAAAGCCCCTGCCGTGTTGTAAATGTCCGTACTTGTAGTAAAGCGAACAAGAGAACCGAAGAGGGCGCCCGCAGCTCCGCCGATTACTCCGGCAATGAACGGCTTCATAAACCGGAAGTTCACCCCGAAAATCGCAGGCTCGGTAATTCCGAGAGAAGCGGAAAGAGAACTCGGAAGCGCCACGGACTTCAGTTTCGCGTTTCTGCACTTGATAGCCACAGCCAAACAGGCGCCGAACTGAGCGAAGTTCGCCGCAGTTGCAATAGGCATCCAAATATTAAGTCCGAGCGTTGCGGAAGAAAGCATACCCGCTTCAATAACGTTGTACATGTGGTGCAAGCCCATAACAACGGTAAACGGATAGAGAGCACCCATCAACAGAGCTCCGATTCCTCCGGTTGATGTCACGAGCCACTGAGCACCGGCTAAAACCCAGTTCTCCAACACGGAGAAGACAGGTCCGATAACTATGAATGTGGCGAATGCGGTAAGAAGAACCGTTACAAGAGGAGTAACGAACAAGTCTATCATCTCGGGTACAATCTTATGCAGCCGTTTTTCCAAAGAAGACATAACAAAAACCGCCAAAATAACAGGAATAACATGCCCCTGATATCCCACCTGAGCGATTTTCAAAAAGCCGAGAGTCCACACCGCAGGCTGATTGGAAGGAGTCACCGTCCACGCGTTCATCAACGCCGGGTGAACCATCATAATGCCGATTACGGCCCCTAAGAACACGTTTCCGCCGAATACCCTCGCTGCGGAGATAGCAACAAGAACAGGAAGAAGCGCAAATGCGGTATTCGCCACCATATCCAGGAATCCGAACCATCCGGAGGAAGCGAAGGAAGGAATCGCTTTCGCAAGAGCCTCAACAAGCCCCATCATAAGACCGGAAGCGACAATAGCCGGAAGAATAGGCACGAAAATATCCCCGGGCGTCTTCAATATTTTCTTCCAAAGCGGCATTTTTGACGCGGCAGCTTTCTTAACATCGTCTTTTGACGCGGCGGAAGCGCCCGTTACCTTCAAAAACTCATCATATACCTTGTTTACGGTACCCGTTCCGATAATCAGCTGCAACTGTCCGTTTGATTCGAACATGCCTTTTACGCCGTCAACATTTTCCAAGGCTTTCTTATTAACCTTTCCGTTGTCGGCAATTACCAATCGCAATCTTGTTGCGCAGTGTGCCGCACTGATAACATTCGCTCCCCCGCCGATATTAGCGGAGATTTCCTCAGCGCATTTTCTGTAATCAAGAGCCATTTTTTCTCTCCTTCTGCGTTATATCCGTTGTCCTGAGTAAAAACTTTTTTAAGAAAAAAACTCATACGAAATCAAGTGTAACCTACCGGATTTCGTTTTGCAAATTTTTATTTATTATTATATTATTATATAACAAGTTAGATACGTCGTAATATTCCGAAAACAAGGAGACATGATATGACAGAAAAAGAAAAAATGCTTGCCGGACTGCTTTATAATCCCTCAGACAGCGAATTATCGTCGATAAGAATACGCGCTCATAACCTTTGCAGAAAATACAACTCTCTCCCCGAAACATCGGAGAAAAGAAAGAAAATACTGAAAGAAGCGTTACCGAATGCCCATAACGATATTTACCTGCAAGGCCCCGTACAGTTTGACTACGGCGTCTTTACAACAATCGGCAAAGGGACGTATGTGAATTTTAATTTTACCTGTCTGGACTGCGCACCCGTGGAGATTGGTGAAAACGTGTTTTTCGGTCCGAATGTGAATATTTTAACTCCGATTCATCCCATGGTGGCGGAAGAAAGGATCGGTTTTTCGGATAAAAACGGGAATGTTTCCATTTTAGAATATGCAAAACCCGTAAAAATTGAAGACAATTGCTGGATTGCAGGAAACGTTACGATCTGCGGAGGACTTACCATAGGAAAAGGCTCCGTGATAGGTGCGGGCAGCGTGGTTACAAAAGATATTCCCGAAGGAAGTTTTGCCGCGGGAGTGCCGTGCAGGGTTATACGAAAAATCTCGGAAAAAGATTCCCTAGAAGAAGAAAGCGAAAAATATTTTGAGGGAAAATAAAGACTGATTAACCGGAAATCGCGGTTTTTTAAGCGTGTGCGCGGATGTGCGTCCGAACAAGAACAATACTCCTCTTAACCGGAAATCGCGGCTTTTTAAGCGGGTGCGCGGATGTACATCCGAACAAGAACAATACTCCTCGCACAACCCGCAACGTGTGCGAAGCTCACAGCGGGAAAAACACCGGAACAGCTGAAATAAGCACGATAAACTCAATAAGAGAAAGCGGTAGCGCATAGCGGACATAGTCGCCGAACTCGTATCCCGCCACTTGAGTCATTGTGATCTGAGCCGCCGCAAGCGGTGTGCAACATGCCATAGACGCAGCCAAAGTGATTCCCACGCAGTACGCCATTGCGGAATACCCGTACGTTTCAGCCAACGACAGCGCAATCGGAAGAACAATTATTATCGCTGTGGAATTTGTGATAAACTGACTGATGAAAAGCGTTACAAAGACAATCACGGCGAAAATCAGGTACGGACTCTTCACGCTGCCCAAAACAGAGAAAACCGCATCGCTCATAAGGGCCCCTGTTCCCGCTTTCGTTATGCCTTCCGCCAAACCCAAACACGCCGCAAGGAAGATAATCGAGCGCCAGTTCAGGTCTTTTTCAACGTCTTTTAACGTGCAAAGTTTCAGGATAATGCAAAGAAGCGCCGAAATAAGCGCCGTTATCACGGCAGGAAGTATAGCCACAACGTAGGACAAAATCATAAACGCCATCACGATTATCATCTGCACGAGTTTCTTTTTATCAGGTACGGCAGACTTCACAACGGAACTGTAATCAGGACCGGCGCTGGCATCTTCATCATCCAGATCCGGCGCATTATTCTGTTCACGCTCGCCCCAGATTCTTTTTCCATGAGGATAACCCGCAAAAGCGGTGTACAGAATAAAAACGGCAAGCATCAGAAAAGCCGGACCGAAAAGAGTGAACATCTTCATCTCCTCGCCGGTAACCGCTTTTAAAATTCCGTTAGCCGTAAGCTGAGGAGTGCATCCCACAAGGGTGCAGGCCCCGCCGAACATCACCGAACAGGCAATCGGAAGAAGGATATTAAGCTTCTTTATTTTTTTTGACGAAGCGCATACAGCGTCCAAAATCGGGATAAAAGAAGCCAGAACAGCCGTATTTGCCAAAAACATCGCCATTAAAGAAGTTGCTATGCACGAGAATATCAGGAATTTTCTTTCGTTGTTATGCGATATTTTAACAACAAAGCGTCCTACTATCTCCGCACATCCCGTTTTGAACATTGCAATTCCGACAATCATGGAACACGTCATCAAAATAACGATGCTGCTTGAGAATCCGGAAAAAGCGACCTCAAAAGAACATGCGCGGGTTAAAACCAACGCCACGCATCCGCACACAGCCACTACGCTGGACGGAAGGATCTTCGCAATAAAGAAAACCACGCAGAGAAGAAGAATTATAAGACCGATAACAGCAGAACTCATTTCCAAATACCGCAATATAAAATATAACGGCAAAAATGACAATGGTCATTTTTGCCCCGAAATCATAAAATTTTCCCGTTTTTAATAAATCTTTGCGCGCCGACCGCTCAAAGATAACATGCATAACCCGACCCGTTTCCCTGCGGGATAGTGTCTTTTTCAGGCAGATATGCGACGGATTCGCAAAGACCGGGAGGGGATAGTACGCTTTGCACAGCCCCGACGAAGCCTTAGCGAAGACGGCTCGCATAGCCTGTATACTTTTCCGCAAAGATACGAGCGGGATTTGCACGCTCCGGCAAGGGGCAGTACTAAAAGTACGCCCCGAGCGCAGAGCGCACACAGACGCTCACAGATTTGCCGGAAAAACTTAAACGATGGTCCAGCCGCCGTCAACCAACAACAACTGTCCTGTTACGTAACTGGAAGCATCGGATGCCAAATACAGCATTGCGCCGTTCAGCTCTCCGGGATTTCCGCGGCGTCCCATCGGACAGTTATTTCTGATACCGGCTTCGTATTTCTCGTCCGCAACCTTTGCGCTCATCT
This sequence comes from uncultured Spirochaetaceae bacterium, assembly GCA_946410375.1. Taxonomy (GTDB): domain Bacteria; phylum Spirochaetota; class Spirochaetia; order Sphaerochaetales; family Sphaerochaetaceae; genus CAMKAB01. Next base: position 890 of record CAMKAB010000027.1, on the reverse strand, counting down.
CAGAAGCGAAGTAGCCCGGACCTAAGGTATTTACCGTGATGCCGTTCTTCGCCCACTCTGCTGCGAGAGCCTTTGTCATCATGTTCACAGCACCCTTGCAGGTTGAATAGCCGGAACGAGGAACGCCGTTCATCGTAACAACGCAATGGAAAGAGCCGATGTTGATAATCTTTCCGTAATTCTGCTTCAACATGAACTTTCCGACTTCTCTTGCCATAAAGAACACGCCGTTTACGTTTGTGTTAATAACGTTGTACCACTGCTCGTCGGTGGCTTCCACAGCAGGAGTTGCGAAACCCGCAGCAGCGTTGTTGATAAGAATATCAATCCTTCCGCCGAAGAAATCAGCAGCCTTTTCAACAGCCGACTTAATCATATCGGTTTTTGTCACATCGCAAGGAATCGCAATGCACTTAACACCGTATTTGTCGCATTCAGCCTTGGTCTCTTCCAATTTTTCAACACGGCGAGCCATAATAGCGACGTTCGCGCCCTGTTCCGCCAAACAAATAGCGAACTGGCGTCCGAGACCGGAAGATGCTCCGGTAACAATAGCGTTTTTTCCTTCAACACTAAAATAATTCTTCATTTTTCACTCCCAATATTAATCAGGTTAATAACTTTCATTTCAAACATGGAAAAGCGCGCACTTGCCGGTAAAAACCGAAAATCCGGCACGCCTTTCCCGAACCTTTAAAAATCAATTTGCAGGAACATAACCCAATTTCGCAATCTTCTTCTTGCTGACTCTTGTTGACACAAAATAAAGCAAAGCCACAACAAACATCAGAATTGTGAAGATGATTAAAGCGAACCTGTAAGAACCGGTTCTGTCGTAAACGATTGCGGCAATTGTCGGCCCTAAAATCTGTCCCACGTTACCGGCGATG
>CAMKAB010000026.1 GCA_946410375.1 uncultured Spirochaetaceae bacterium | reverse complement strand
AGTTCCTGAAGCTCTTCATTGAGATTATCGCAATAGCGATTTTGCTGGTGTATTCGATCATGGCGTCCCAGTTCGAGAACTTTAAGAGCCCGTTCATCGTTCTCTTCACACTGCCGCTCGGACTTATCGGCGTTGTGGCTATGTATGTGCTGTACGGTACTCCGCTGAACATCATCACCGCGGTGGGCGTGCTTATTTTGGTCGGTGTTGTCGTTAATAACGGTATCGTTCTTGTGGATTACACCAATCTTTTGAGAGAACGAGGCTTAAAGCTCGGAGAAGCGTGCACGATTGCGGCGAAAACGAGACTTCGTCCTATTTTGATGACAACGCTCACAACGATTCTCGCCCTCGTTCCTATGGCTTTCTTCCCGGGCGACGGCGGAGAAATGGTCCAGCATATCGGACTAACGGTGTTCGGAGGTCTTACTTTCGGAACTCTTATGACGCTGTTCCTCATCCCTTGTTTGTATTACTTCTTCAGCAGAAGGCGTGCGCGCAAGGCCGGAGAGCTTTGAGAACTTTACGAATAATGTGCCGGCTCAGGGGCGATTCCGGCGGATTCGCATCCGGGTATAAACGGCGGAGGAATAATCGCTGAAAAGAATAATAGGCCCTGACGGATGCGCCTTGCGCGGTAAGACAAACGATTCGTTAAAGGTTTTGTTGTTGAGATTGCTGCGCAATCCGCCCGTCGGAGAGATTTACCCGTTTTCGGCGGTTATAAGGAGAGAGTATGAAAAAGGTTGATATAGTTTTAAATCAGGCAATAGAGGAGGACTTCTTTGCTTTGTGCAAAAAGTACGATATTCCCCGGTTCTATTCGCGCTATAACAATGTTTGCGGAGAAGGGAATCAGGTTCCGAAGTTCGGTTCTTCCGTTTGGCCGCAGCTGAATACGAATATCGTTATCGTGTGCGATGAAGAAGAATTGGAACGGTTGAAGAACGTCATTTATGATCTTCGGGAAGAATTTCCCGAAGAGGGGGTGTTCTGCTCGGTGAGCGATGCGGAGATTATCTGAAAAGGCTTCGCCGGGAAAAAAACAGAGGATTTTGTTTTAACAGATTGTGAACGAAGGCTTCCGGAATTTCTTTTTTGGAAATTCCGGAAGCTTTTTTTTGCGGTTTCGATTATTTATGCCATATAATTTATGCTACGGAGGGATGTATGATTCTGTATGTTAACAGTTGCGTGAGAGAAGGTTCCAGAACTCACAGACTTGCCGGGGCGGTGCTTGAGGGGCTGTGCGGGGCGATTGAGAAAAAAGACTTTGCGGAAGGAGGCAATGCTTTTTGCTTTACGGATAGCGGTGCGGGGTACGAAAAGCGCGCAAGCCCGTTGCGCAACGTGAAAGAAGTGTATTTGCCGGGGCTGAACCTGCGCCCTTTGAGCAGGGAACGGCTGAAAAAACGCGACGAGCTGATTGGAAAAGGGAAATTTGATGATGAAATGTTCTCTTTGGCGCGGGATTTCAAGGAAGCGGAGTACATTGTTGTTTCCGCCCCTTTTTGGGATCTTTCCTTTCCGTCTGTTCTGAAAACATATATGGAAAATATCTATATTGTGGGTCTTCTGACGCGTTTTTCACCCGAGGGAGTGCCGGAAGGAGCATGCAGGGCGAAAAAGCTTTATTATGTGGCGACCTCCGGTGGAAAATACGTTCCCGATTACAGTTATAACTACATTAGGGATATTGCCGTGAATTATTTCGGAATAAAAGAGACCGAATTGATACTTGCCGAAAATCTGGATATTGCAGGCTTCGACGCTGAGGCGATTATGCGGGAGACGCTTTCAAAACTGAAAATTTCGGGCTGATGAAAGAAAGATTGCGCGATTTTTTAAAAGGCCTCACGAATCTCGGGATGAACATAACGGGATGTAAGCGGCGAAGGAATCGATGCGCGAACCTGAAAAGGCCTCACGAACTTCGGGATGAACATAACGGTGCGGAAGAGGCGAAGGAATTGGTGCGCAATTTTTTGAAAGAGCCTCACGAATCCTCGGGATGAACATAACCGTGCGTAAGCGGCGAAGGAATCGGCGCGCGATTTTGGAAAGACCTTCTCGGAAGTTCTGGATAAATATAACGGTGCGTAAGCGGCGAAGGAATCGGTGTGCGATTTTGGAAAAACGCGGTAAAACACTTTTTATTTCCTTCTCTTGCAAAAGAGTTGAAATATGTGCGGGAGAGACGAATGCGTTTTTTGACAAATAAAAATAAAACGTCAAAAAAGATTGAAACAAGGTATGAAATTTTGTATATTTTGTGTAGTTTTATGAAAATTTAAGAGAAGATTTGGAATTTTTCGGATATGCTTTAGCGTTTCATACGGGTTTTAACTCTTCTCGGACAAGGGAATTGCAATGAAAAAAGTATTGGTAATTTTGCTTGTTCTTGCGGCGGTTTTTGCAGAGGTTTTTGCTGCAGGCGTTTCCGCAAAGAGCAATCTTTCAACAGGGTGGAATAAAAACCCTTCAAAGAACGTGGAAGCTCGTCGTCCGGACGCTTCTATCTACAACATCGGCGGAACCGCGTTTTTAGACGACGGTCTTTATTTTGAACTTGGGAACCAGTTCGTGATTAAGGAGTACAGCCATAAGTTGTACGACACTCCTATCGCACCGCTTAAGGATAAGAAATTCAAGGAAAACGAGCCTGTTCTCTTCTTCCCTGATTTTGTGGCTTTGTATAAGAAGGACAAATGGGCGGCATCGTTTAATTTCATCATTATGGCAGGCGGCGGAACAGTTAACTACAAGGACGGCACCGCACTTACCGCAGCTCTTATCGGAAGTAAAACCGGTAACTTCGCAATGCCTCATAAGGTAAAGGTGAAGAGCATTGTATACGGTCAGGAATTGACCTTCGCATTCAAACCGTATAGCTGGTTGAGCTTCGCAGCAGGTCTTCGCTTTGCAGAGAACACGCAGAAGATGGAAATCACCGCATCTGCGCTCGGACTTAATAAGGCCGGATACAAGGCCGGCGGATTCGGAGTCGGCGGAATTTTCGGCGTACATGCTAAGCCGACCGAGAAAATGGATTTGTCCCTGCAGTTCAAAACCCGTGTGGGTATAAACATGGAAGTTAAGGATGTGAACGAGACCCTCGGCGGACTCACTTCCATCACCGATTACGAGAACGACATTCCTGCCGAACTCCTTGTTGGCTTCGGATACAGAGTTGCAAAACCGGTATACGTAAGTTTGGGAGCGGGTTTCTTCTTTGCGAAGAGAGCTTACCAGCATTCCGCTTTGGCTAACCTCAGAACAGGAAAGCCGGACAATTGGGAAAACAGCTGGAACATTCAGGCCGGCGTGGAATGGGACGTAACCGACTTCCTTTGCGTGAGCGGCGGATACAACTTCGGTCAGTCTGCAGGAAACGACGAGACAAACAATATTTTCAGTCCGGTTCTTGCAAACCACAACATCATGCTCGGTGCGGATTGGAAAATCAGCGATCAGTTTACCGCGTCTCTCGGATGTATGTATCTTTTCAGCGCGGATAAGACATACAAGAGCTCAATCGGCTCTTACGATCTTAAGACGAATACGTTTATCGCTTCCATCGGTTTGGTTTACAAGCCGCTGTGATAACGGTGTTTCTGCTTTAAACAGAGGTATTTACGGATTGTTTCCGATAAATAGCGATATATATGCAGGTATTGCTCCGGGGTTTTTGCTCCGGAGCTTTTTTTGCCCTGAAAGACATTCTTTACAGAAGGAGTTTTTTATAATAAATTGAGAGCATGAGATTTTGTCTTGCAAAACGGCGTTTCCGTTTGGTCTGAAAGAGACGGGAGATGTTTTTTCGGCGGCGCCCTGCGCCGTAGCCGCATGGGATGCGGTTGCAGTTCTTCCGTGATGCGGGGGTAAAGCCTTATTGCGGACTTTGTTATCCCGTTTATAGCGGCCTTCGGTGCGGGATTTTTCCGCAGTGCAGGAGATACTCTGAGCGGAGCGAGCGGAATTAGAGAAAAGAAAGATGTCAGGAAAGGGCGCACATATCATAAACAAGGAAATCAGCAGAAAAGCGGAGGCTTTGCTGGAGGTTTCGCTTCTCAGTATTGTTTTTTTTGTTTTCTGGGGCGAGTGTTATCGCGGCGATTTGCCTTTGTATTATCATAAGGGAAAGTTTGTTTTCACGGGTGTTTATTTTGTAATTTGTTATTTTTCATTGAATTACGTAGACGCTTTTATGTTCGGCAGACTGAAAGCCACTGATGTTGTTTTTAACCACTGGGTCGGATATTTTTGCGCTGATGTCCTGGAATATTTCATTATTTCCCTGATTTCAAACGGGCTGGTAAGCGTTGTTCCGATATTGGAGCTTTTCCTCGGACAGTGCGCGTTCGGAACGATTTACTCGGTTTGTTGTTCGCTCCTGTACCACAGGTTGTACGGAGCGGATAATATGTTGATGGTTTACGGACAGTACGGACCGGATAATCTTCTGAAAAAACTTAATTCCAGACCTGATAAGTATAATATCACAAAGGTGATGAGCGAGGAGCACGGATACCGGGAGATTTTTAGGGAGCTTGGTAAAAAGTACGATGCGCTCGTTATCAACGATGTATCTTCCCGAATGCATAACACGCTCGTAAAGTATTGTTATATAAATAATATTCCTGTTTTTGTAACGCCTAAGATTTCGGACATCCTTGTGAAGGGAAGCATTGATGTAACGTTGTTCGACACCCCTTTGTATGTGGTGAACGAAGCGGGGCTGAACATTTTCGACAGAATAATAAAAAGGACTTTGGATATTCTGTTTTCTTTAATCGGATTGATTGTTTTTTTTCCCCTTTTCCTCGGAGTGGCGATTGCGATTAAGCTGGACGACAAAGGGCCTGTTTTTTATTTACAGGAGCGAATCGGTCAGAATAAGAAGAAGTTTAAGATTATCAAGTTCCGTTCCATGATAGTGGGCGCCGAGAAAGAAGGAGAGGTGAGACCTGCGGTGGACGGGGACAGCAGAATCACAAGGGTGGGACGCAGGCTTCGCGGCTCCAGACTGGATGAATTGCCTCAGCTGATAAATATTTTTAAAGGCGATATGAGTTTCGTCGGACCTCGTCCGGAGAGAACCGAGCATGTTGAGAAATACGAGGCGGACATCCCGGAGTTCTGTTTGCGAAGCAAAGTGCCGATGGGGCTCACCGGGTATGCACAGATATACGGAAAGTATAACACATCCGCTTATGATAAGTTGCGATTAGACCTGATGTACATACAAAAGTATTCACTTTTTTTGGATTTTAAGATTATACTACTCACGATACGAATACTGTTTAAGAAAGAGAGTACGGAGGGGTTTAAAACGAAGAAAGGCGTTTGATTCCGCTGTACTATGATTTTGTCTCGGCAGACGTGTTGATTTTGTTGCTATAAGGAAGGAGTACGTTTTTTATGAAGATTTTGCATATCACAAATATGTATTATCCTTCCATAAGCGGCGTAGGACAGGTGACCCGGGATATTGTTAAAGCTCTGGGCGAGAAAGGGAACAAACAGAAAGTCATTTGTTTTAATTCGGTGAAGAAAGGCGTTTCCGAGGAGATAGACGGCGCGGAAATTATAAGGTTGAAACCTAATTTTTCCTTTCGTTCGCAGCAGGTGTCTTTTTCATATCCCGCTCTTTTAAGAAAAACAATTGATTCTTTTAAGCCTGATGTCGTTTTCATAAATTTCCCCAATCCTTTTTTGATTTATTTTCTTTTACAGTATAAAAAAAGAGATTTCAGACTTTTCACTTTTTGGCATTCGGACATTGTGAAGCAGAAAGTCCTTTCCCGTTTCTTTAATCCTATGATAAAAAGGATGATTTCCCGTTCTGAAAAAATTTTGTATTCAACGGAAACGTACTTTAACGGATCAAAATATATGAACCTGACAAAGGATAAGGCGGTGATTATCCCCCTTCAAATAGACACGTCTGTGAGGGAGCTGACAAAGGGGGAAGAGGCTGAGGTCGTCCGGTTGAAAAACGAGTACAAGGATAAAATCCTCTGCGTAAACGTATCCCGTCATGTTCCGTATAAGGGGTTGGAGTATCTGATAGACGCTTCAAAGGACCTTGATGACAGGTACCGTTTCGTCTTTTTAGGTGCGGGCAGATTAACGGAATCCTTAAAAGAACGAGCAAAAGGTAACAATAAGATAAGCTTCGTTACAAACGCTTCAAATTCCATAAAAAAGGCTTATTTGAATGCATGCGATATTTTCTGCTTCCCCTCCATTACGAAGAACGAGGCTTTCGGAATAGCTTTGGGAGAAGCGATGCTCTGCGGAAAACCTGCGATTACCTTTCATATTGAGGGAAGCGGGGTGAATGAGCTGTGCAGAGCCGGGCTGGAAGGTATTGAATGCCGAAATCCCCTGGAAGATGAAGGACGGACAGGCGGAGAGGCTCTTCTCTTAAAAAAGAAGTGTTCCGGCGAGACGCCCTCTGAAAAAGAAGGAAAAGACGGGAAAGAGCATTCCGCTTCGGGAAACACCGCAAAAGAAGCTGAAATCATGGATTCTGAAAGCATGCACGCGAGGGGAAGCGTGTCTTACAGTGCGAGAACCGCTCCTTCATATGCGGAAGGGCTTCTTGCTCTCTCCGATAAGGATCTGCGTACCCGTCTCGGAATCGCCGCAAGAGTACGGGTTGAGACAATATTCAACAAAGAACGTTTTAAGGAAAATCTCTCCGAGTTATTGGAAAAAAAAGTATGAATATGGGTTTCCTGATAAAAAAGTTCTTAATTTTTGCGGCTATATTAAGCTACAGGCTTTTCGGTAAGTGTCCTTTTTACGCAAAATTAAGGCGTCGTTTTCTTTCTCCGATTCAAAACGAGTATCTGGAAAAACTCATTCGCAAAGATTATCTTCACAGACATGCAGTAAGAAAAGCGGAAGTTAAAAGCGTCAAAACGGTTTATTTCGATGTTTCCGTTTATATGTTTTCCAATAGGATTTCCGGTATTCAGAGAGTTGTATCCAAGTTCATTGAGTACCTGCCTGAGATTGCAAAAAAAAACGGGTACGACTTCAAGATGGTCTCTGATATTCGGGGATATAGAGAGGTGTCTCTCGACGCAGGGGAGTGGCGGGTCGTGTCCTGCATTTCTCCCGGAAAACACGATGTCTTTTTGTGCGTGGATTTAAGTGCTTATGAGGTTTTGAACAACAGAAAAAACATAGAGAAATGGAAAAGAAACGGGTGTGTGTTTATTGCCTCTGTGTATGATTTATGCTTTGTGAAATATCCCGAATATGTTCATTTAGCAAACAGCGCTTCGGTTTTGGAAAAATGGCTGTCCTACATTACCTCTGCTACGGACGGGATAATAACGGATTCGCGTACGGTGATGGAAGAAGTGCGGGATTGGGCGGGAAGTCGGCTGGATGCGAACCCTGATTTGAAATATGGCTATTTCTATTTAGGATCGGACTTTAAGAGAAGAAATATAAAGACGGAGCACTCGGCGTTCACATTCATAGCGGTGTCCACGATAGAGCCGCGAAAAGGGTATAAGGATCTTATCAGGGCATATGAGAAGTCCCCGGTGTCAAAAGAGAAGAGCCGTTTGATAATAGCGGGCAGGCGGGGTTGGAAGTGCGAGGACATCATACGGGAAATGGAAAGTTCGCCACTGTATAATGAGAAAATATTCTGGTATGGCGATGCATCGGACGAGGAGCTTGAAGGCTTGTATGCGGAAAGCGATGTTTACGTTTCCGCCTCGTATTATGAAGGATTCGGGCTGGGCGTGGTGGAAGGGACGAGTTATAATCTGCCGCTTATTGTGAGAGATATACCGGTGTACAGGGAAATAGTCGGGGAAAACGGAATGTACTTTACGGATACTGAAACGCTGGCAAGTTGTATGAAAGCGTGCTATAATCTCGGGTGCATAGAAAATAAAATGAAATACCTGAGCTGGCGGGAGAGCGCGGAAATGGCGTTTGAGGCTGTTCGGGGAATGGGGTTGTTGTGATGAAAGTTGCCGCCTTGATTATGGCAGGAGGAAGGGGAGAGCGTTTTTGGCCTCGTAGCAGAACAAGTCTGCCGAAACAGTTTTTGTCTTTGACAAAAGACGGGAAAACCATGCTGCAGAAGACGGTGGAGCGGATTTTGCCTCTTGCTGATATTGAAGATGTTTTCGTAGCGACTAATGAAAACTACAAGAGCATCGTTTCGGACGAGCTTCCCGGTTTGCCGGAAGAAAACATTCTTTTAGAACCCGTGGGCAGAAATACGGCTCCCTGCATAGGACTCGGTGCGGTGCATATTCAGCATAAGTATGGCGATGCGGTGATGCTTGTGCTTCCGGCGGACAGCTTAATCAATAACACGGATGTGTTCACGGACACCATATCCCGGTCTGTGAAAGTTGCGGAGGAAAAAGACTCCATCATAACAATGGGAATCGCTCCTTCGTATCCTGAAACAGGATACGGATATATCAAATATATTCCGAATTCGGAAATAAACGGCACGTATGCTGTGGATTTTTTCGCGGAAAAGCCGTGTCTTCAAAAAGCGAAAGAGTATGTGGAGAGCGGTTTATACCTTTGGAATGGAGGAACTTTTATTTTTAAAACCTCGGTTATCCTTGAAAAATTAGCTTTGTTTAATGCGGAAATATACTCTTCCTTGCAGAAAATCAAAAAATCTATCGGCCTGTCGGAATACAGGAAAGTGTTGGAAGAGGAATTTTTCAAAATGCCGTCTATTTCCATAGATTACGCTGTTATGGAAAAGGCGGATAATATCCGTACGGCAAAAGCTTTGTACGATTGGGATGATGTGGGGTCGTGGCTCGCATTGGAGAGAACTCTCGGAAAAGATGCGGACGGAAACACTTTCCGGGGCGATGTGATGTCTTTAGATTCCAAAAACACCATCGTGCAGGGTGGGAAAAGACTGATTTCGCTGATAGGCGCGGAAGACCTGGTCGTGGTGGACACGGACGATGCGCTTTTGATTTGCAGGAAAGATAAAACATCGGATATAAAAAGATTATTGGATATTATGAAAAAAAATAACAGGAAGGAAATATAATGAAAACAGCTCTTATTACAGGTATTACGGGACAGGACGGTTCTTATTTGGCGGAGCTCTTGCTCTCAAAGGGATATGCGGTGCACGGAATAGTGCGCAGATCCTCTTTTCTGAATACCGGGAGAATCTCTCGCATTTTGGATAAGATTACGCTTCATAACGGCGATTTAACGGATTCAGGCTCTTTGAATAAGATTGTTTCGCAGGTTAAGCCTGATGAAGTGTATAATTTGGCGGCGCAAAGCCATGTTCAGGTAAGCTTTGAA
>CAMKAB010000025.1 GCA_946410375.1 uncultured Spirochaetaceae bacterium | reverse complement strand
GGCGTAGTAGCCTTTGAATATATGTTCCGCTTCGTAGCGCAGTTCGGGTTTTTTTCCCGTGGCAGCACCGGAAGAGGACTGTTTTTTTTGTTTTTTTTCCGTAGGTGCGAGGACGACAACTTGCGATTCCGTGTCGGAATACACTCCTAAAACAATTTTACTGTTGCCTGAAACGCTGAAATTCGAGGTGCCCAGGCTGTCGGTGAAGGTTGTAAGTTCCGCGGTATTCGCATTGAATATTTCAATGCGGCTTTTCTGTTTGTTCAGCGTATAGAGTTCGTTATTTACGATATAAACGTTTTGATACGATCCGAGCGGGGTGATGTTGTTCGCGTGAAGAATTTTCTCGGGAACTTTTATGCTGTTCCGAAAGTCTTCCCAAACCTGCTCTATTTCCGCGCCGTACGTTTCCCTGAACAGTACGGACACTGTTTTCAGTACCAAATGCGCGCTTCCGGTGAAAAAATCGGATAGCTTTTCCTCCCCGTATTTATATGCGAGAAACGAGACGAACGGGCCGCCGAAGCTGTATGCGGAGCCGTAATTCTCCCCGTAATCGGCGCTTCCTATTGTTTTGTACCATGAGGGGAACGCGCCTTCAATTTTCGCTTGCTTCACCGTGTGAAGGAAATAGTTGCTGCTGAGTCTGCCCGAGCCTTCCCGGCTTTCCGTATACACGCTGAGCCCCTCCGAAAAGGACGGGTGGACGTAAAGACCTTGGATTGAGAGTCCGTCGGAGAAGATGTTTGACAAAACTCTGGAAAATTTGCCCTTATGGTTGAAAAGCAAAGCATGAGTCAGTTCATGGGTGAAAATATTAAGCGTTTTTTCTTTGTAATTCAATGTGCCGGAAGCGTTTCCGAACGTGTCGTACATGACGATTCTGTGGTACGGATAGCCGGAATAGAATGCATTTAAAGTTTTTATGTCCGAACGAATTACCACGGGGAGAAAAATGCTCTCTCCGATGTTTCCTATTAAGGAAGAGATGCTTGTGTATATCTCTTCCGCATTTGCATAGAGAATGGAAGCGGTGTGTTCCGATTCTTCCGGGTAAATGATTTCAAAATGTTCCGTGCGAAGGCTGTTAAGCGGTTTTGCGGAAATAAACAGCACCGGGAAGCATAGTAGTAATAAAAGAAATGATGCAATTTTTTTCATTTGGTAAATAGTAAATGTAATTTCGGTTTAAGTAAATGGAGAGTTGAAAGAGTACACATTCGGCGTGCGGAGAAGACGGGATTTCCGCCGTTGAGAGAGCGGGTGATTCAGAGAGGGAAGCGTTTCGCCTTGGGAGATAGCGGCTTTCGGGCGGAGTCGGGTTCGGGATCGAATGCGGCGATTAAGTGCCGGAGCGGCGCTCTCGGCGGGTTTTCCGCTCTCCGGGTTTTTCGCTCTCCGGGCTATATCCGGGTTTCACTCATTGTAATAAAATCAAAAAAATAGTAAAGTTTCTAAAATCGAAACGGACTGTGAAATCCTTTGTCGCGCTACGTTTGAACGAAGCGGAGGGAGAGAAGCGGGAAAATGGCGCGGGCGCTATGAAGCGGAAACAATTCGGCGCTTGCAAAACACATTTCAAGCAAACGGGAAGACGGCATAGGCGTTGCGAAGGACGAAATGCCGGTTGACTGTTTTCACGTCCGAAAGAATGGTGCGAAGAGAATGATTGTATTGAAAACGGAAGAGCAGATAGACGGTATCAGAAGGTCCTGCCATATGCTTTGTAACCTATTGGATTCTTTGAATGACGTTGTTAAAGAAGGTATGTCCACAAAAGAATTGGATAGTTATTGTCATTCTTGGATTTTAAAGAACGGAGGAAAACCCGCTTGTTTGCATTACGAAGGCTTTCCCGCCGCTACATGTATCAGCGTTAATGAAGAAGTGATTCACGGTATTCCGAAGAAGAATAAAATCATAAAGGAAGGGGACCTCGTGAGCGTGGACCTCTGCATAAATCTGAAAGGGTACATTTCGGACAGTGCGCGAACATATATTGTGGGGAAAACGAGCCCTCAGAACGAGAAACTCGTACGGGTCACCCGTGAGTGTCTTGACTTGGGAGTCGAAGCGGCAGGGCAGAAGGGCGCGCGCATTCTTGATATCGCAAGGGCTGTTTACGACCATGCGAATAAAAACGGTTTCGGGGTGAACCGGGATTACACCGGCCACGGAGTGGGGCTTGAATTGCACGAGGATCCCGAGGTTCCCAACTATGTGTCTCCGCTTATGGCTAATCCGCGTATCAGAGAGGGAATGGTTTTTGCGATAGAACCGATGATACACGCGGGAACGCACAAGTGTGTTGTTTTGGACGACGGATGGACGGTTTTGACTGCGGACGGAAAAAATGCGGCGCATTTTGAGCATACGGTGGCCATTACCCGTAACGGTTTGGAAGTTTTAACAAAAATATAATTTTATTACGTAAAGGAAAGTCTGGCTTTGTTTCGCCCGACTTTTTTTATATATTGTTACACTATAAAAAAGAAGCTTTAGGGTTCGCTGAAACGGATATTCGCTGGTGGACGGCTTTCTCGAACGGCTGTTTGAGCAGGCGGATGTCCGCCGGGCGTCAGGCAGGGGCGGTGCGTCTTGCGGAAATATCCTCCGATGTCCTGAAACGCTTCTTGAAAAGGGGAGGTAGATATGCCAAAAGAATTTATCACACCGGATATTATCAGAGACAGTGCGCTTAAGTTAGCAAACAAGATGTACTACGAAGATCATTTCATTCCAGATGTTATTTACGTATCGCTCAGAGGCGGTGTGTATTTGGCAAATGTTATCTCTGAGTTTTATAAGCTTGTGTGCAAGAAAGAGAAACGGAGACCGGTTTTGTATGCGGCGGTTGTTGCGAGAAGCAGGGATAGTCAGATTCCGGGGGAGGAGACTAAAGTCTTTGTTGACGGGTGGACATACAGTCCTGATTACCTGAGAAGCGGAGACAAGGTTCTGATTGTGGACGATATTTTCGACACGGGAAACACGGTGAATAAACTTACCCAAATTATTTTGGATAAAGGAATTGAGCGTCAGGACATTAAGATTGCCGTGTATGATTACAAAGTTCCTGTGTATAAGTACGGAACGCAGAAGCCGCTTCCGATTCAGCCTGATTACTATTGCAGACGCCATGTTTTGAATTCAAAGCACGACGAGGTATGGATTCACTACCTTTGCCACGAGTATGAGGGACTGGAAGACGATGAGATAGACGAGGTGTACTCGGACCCTGAGGTTAGGGAGATTTTGCATAAACTGAAAGCCTGATATTTCGTCGCGGGGTGAGTCTCTGTATCCGGGTAGGGAGAAAATGGGAATTTTAACAGCATTATTTGGTTCTAAAAAAGAGAAAGACGTGAAGGCTCTGAGTCCGATTGTGGAGAAGGTAAACAGTTTTTCCGCATGGGCTGAGGGGCTTAAAGATGAGGATTTTCCTCTGCAAACGGAGCGCTTCAAGGAGCGTTATTCAAAGGGTGAGACGTTGGACAGTCTTCTTCCCGAAGCGTTTGCACTGGCGAGAGAAGCAAGCCGACGCGCAATCGGCGAGAGACATTATGACGTGCAGATTATGGGCGCCATCGTTCTTCATCAAGGAAAAATCCTTGAAATGAAAACAGGAGAAGGAAAAACGCTCACCTGCGTGCCGGCGGCGTATTTGAACGCGCTCTCGGGTGAGGGTGTGCATGTCGTAACGGTGAATGACTATCTTGCGAAGCGTGATGCCGAGTGGATGGGGAGAATTTATCGTTTTTTGGGTCTCAGCGTCGGGGTGATTCTTTCCGATATGGATAATGAGCGTCGCAGAACAGCATATAAGGCGGACATAACGTACGGTACCAATAACGAGTTCGGCTTTGATTATCTGCGCGATAACATGAAGTACCGCTACGCCGATAAGATTCAGCCGAAGCATGCGTACTGTATCGTGGATGAGATAGATTCCATTTTGATCGATGAGGCGCGGACCCCGCTTATTATTTCCGGTCAGTCAGACGACGACACCGAGTTCGCCAGAAATGCGGAAAGAGTCGTTCCTTACCTGAAAGAGTGCGTAAAGGATCCTGAAACGGGAGAGTATCCCGAGATTTCCGCACTTGAACGCTTTAAAGATGATGCGAAAACCGAGCCGGACGGCGATTTCATGCTGGACGAGAAGAACCGCCGCGTGTCGTTCACCAAAGAAGGCATGACGCATATTGAGGAAATTCTGAACCGGCTCTCCATCATAAACGGATCTTTGTATGATGAAGAGAACTTTGAGTACATTCATTACGTTACGCAGGCGACTGTGGCTAAATATTTGTACAAAAAGGATATAGACTACGTTGTTCAGGACGATGAGGTGCAGATTGTCGACGAGTTCACCGGGCGCATTCTGTACGGCAGAAGGTATTCTCTCGGGCTTCATCAGGCAATAGAGGCGAAGGAACACATCACCGTTTTGGGCAGAAACAAAACACTCGCCACAATCACGTTCCAGAACTTTTTCAGGATGTATAAGAAGCTTTCCGGCATGACCGGTACTGCGGACACCGAGGCGATAGAGTTCAACGAGATTTACAAGCTGGATGTCGTGGTTATACCGACGCATCTTCCGATGATACGCAATGACGAGAACGACCTTGTTTATTTAACGGAAGATTTCAAGTTTAAGGCGGTTGTGGACGAGATCGAGCGCGTTCATTCTACGGGGCAGCCTGTTCTGGTGGGAACGGTGTCCATTGAAAAATCGGAACTTCTTTCGTCAATGCTTAGGAAAAGAGGAATTAAGCACGAAGTTTTGAATGCAAAGAACCATGCCAGAGAAGCGTATATTATTGAGAACGCCGGTGCTGAGGGCTCCGTTACTATAGCCACGAACATGGCCGGGCGAGGTACCGATATCAAACTCGGCGGTTCCATAGATTACCTTGCGCGCAGGGTGTGCGGAAGCGAGGCCTCGGAAGAGGAGCTCCGCGCGGCTCGGGAGAAGGTTTATCCTGAGTGGCTTGAGCAGTACAACAGGGTAAAAAACCTGGGCGGATTGTACATAATCGGCACGGAACGCCACGAAAGCAGACGAATTGATAATCAGCTTCGCGGACGAGCAGGCAGACAGGGAGATCCCGGAAAATCCCGCTTTTTCGTCTCCTTTGACGACGACCTCTTGCGTTTGTTCGCAAAGGATAATATCCGTGCGATGGTCTCTCGTCTCGGAATGAACAGCGGAGAGCCGCTCGAACACAGCATGGTGAGCCGCTTGATTGAAACTGCGCAAAAACGGGTTGAAGAGCATAATTTCGATATTCGTAAACATCTTCTTGAGTATGATGACGTGCTGAATGAACAGAGAAACTTCATTTATGCGCAGCGCGACGAGATTTTGCAGGACGCGGATTGCACCACCCGTGCGGAAAACGCCTGTTCGGATATTATCGCCGAATGTGTCGCTTCGTGTGAAAAAACGTCCGAGGATAAGCGGATTTCCGAGATTTGCAGGCTTATTTCGGATAATACCGGTTTTGAATATGTTCCCGAAGAGGCGGATATGAAGCTTTCTTCCGCGGATTTAAGCAAAAAGATTGAGAACGCGTTCAGGCTTTCCGTTGACAGGAAAATCGCCTCGGTGGACAGAAACGCTTTTTCGTTCTTTGTGCAACAGCATTATTTGGCTCAGATTGACAGCATGTGGCAGAACCATTTGGAAGAGTTGGAAGCGCTTCGGGATGCGGTGTCGCTTCGTTCTTATGCTCAGAAAAATCCGCTTATTGAGTATAAACTGGAAGGTTTCGACATCTTTGACAAGATGATTGATAACATAAAAAAGAATATTTCAAAGTTGCTTAACAGGGTTCAGATCAAGGCTGAAAACGAGTCATCCGGGGATTCCGGAGCGTTGCATTCCCGTGCAAAACAGAGAAAGGTGTACGAATCCCACTCGTCATCGGGAAGTTTTTCCTCTTCGGTGAGAGAGCGGGAGGAAAAAGCGCGACGCGAGGATAAGGCGGGGCAGACTTCTCCGGTGCAGGTGGTGCGGACAACTCCGAAAGTGGGGCGGAACGACCCGTGCCCTTGCGGAAGCGGGAAGAAATACAAGAATTGCCACGGAAGAAACGCGGGCGGAGTGTAGAACCGTTCGTAAATGTTTGAAAATAAAATTTGTGCATTTCGCTGTTGTGTTGTAAAATAACAGTAAGAAACCTTATTTTTTATGCGGCGTTTTCCCTGTTCCGGCAGGAAAACGGGCGTTGTCGGGTGTTACCTTTTTGATATGGCCCGGCGCGGTGTCATATGAAAAATAAAGAAAGGGAGGGATGGTATGAGTAAATATGTGTGCAGTACGTGCGGGTACGAGTATGACCCTGCAGCGGGCGATCCTGATGGCGGAATCGCTCCGGGAACAGCTTTTGAAGATATTCCCGATGATTGGGTTTGCCCGGTTTGCGGAGTGGGAAAAGACATGTTTGAGAAGGTCTGAGAGCTTTTCAAACAGCGCTGAAGAGCCGGTTTTTTGAATTGAAATCTGTATAAAACATCAAATTTTTGTTTTTAAATTGCGGATTTCGGAATTTTTTCTGTTAAAATCGAAGCTGGATTTATTTTTGTTGCAATCTGAATAAGTTGCATTATAATTGACTACGGATTTTGTGAGGGATGAAATTCCTCTCTGTATGGTCCAAAAAAAGGAGACTTTTATGGATAAGATTTTTAAGTTGAAGGAACGAGGCACCGACGTAAAGACTGAGATTATCGCCGGTATCACAACTTTCATGACGATGGCTTACATTCTTGTTGTAAACCCGCTTCTTTTATCTCCGTCCGGAATGGATTGGGGTAAGGTTTTCTCGGCAACGGCTATTACATCGGCTATTGCTTGCGCTGTTATGGCTTTTCTTGCGAATTTGCCTTTTGCGCTTTCCGCAGGTATGGGTCTTAACGCATTCTTCACATATACCGTATGTTTGGGAATGGGCCACAGCTGGCAGTTCGCGCTTACCGCAATCTTTGTTGAAGGTGTTATCTTCCTGCTCCTCACTCTCTGTAACGTAAGAGAAGCGATTGTGAACAGTATTCCTGAAAATCTTAAGAAAGCAATCGGCGCAGGTATAGGTTTGTTTATCGCATACATCGGACTTAAGAACGCAGGTATCGTTATCGGCGACCCGAGCAACGTTTCCGCTCTTTCTCCGTCCTGGCATGTGGGGCCGGCTCTTGTTTGCGTAATCGGTCTTGTTATCACAGGCATTCTTCTTGCTCACAAGGTTAAGGGTGCGATTCTTATCGGTATTATTCTTACAACAATCGTCGGTATCTTCGTTCCTGCGGGAGACGGCCATGTAACAACATGGGGCGGCGGTTCATGGATGCCTCCGGCTCCTTATTTCTGCGAGTTCGCATTCAGCGAAGTATCAAAGAACTTCTTTGACTTCGTTATCGTTATGTTCACATTCCTGTTTGTGGATATGTTTGATACAGTCGGTACTCTTATCGGATGTGCCGGAAAGTCCGGTCTTGTTCGCGAGGACGGTACGATTCAGAATTGTAAAGAAGCGTTGTTCGCTGATGCTGTCGGTACGACAGTCGGCGCTATGCTCGGAACTTCAACAGTTACCACATTTGTTGAGAGCGCGTCCGGTGTTTCAGCAGGCGGAAGAACAGGTCTTACCGCACTCACCGTTGCAATTCTCTTCCTGGTGTCTTTGTTCTTGAGTCCGCTTTTTGCGGCGATTCCTTCCGCAGCAACATCTCCGGCCCTTATCATCGTAGGTGTTCTTATGGTTACTCCGGTTAAGGATATCGACTTTGAGGATATGACGGAAGCAATTCCTGCATTCCTTACAATGATTTTCATGGTTTGCGCTTCTTCAATTTCAGACGGTATCATGTTCGGTATTCTGTCCTATGTTGTTTTGAAGGCGTTCTCCGGAAAGATGAAGCAGATTTCCGCTCCTACATGGGTTGTGTTTGCTTTGTTTGTGGCAAAGATAATTGTTAATGCTTTGGTTTAAATTGAAATAAACCGCATAGAACCGCAGGGTAAAACCTGCGGTTTTTATTAAATGAAAGGCGTTTTTTATTTTTCCGGGTTTAATTCGGGATTTTTTTAAACCGATGAACAGGGAAGCTTTTAGAACTGTTTTTGTGTGTCATTGCAAGTTTCCCTGAGTGTTATCGGTTAGTTATTCTGAAAGATAGTGCGAGGCTTTAAAAGCTGAGACTGTAAGATGGGGGACTAAGAATGACGAAAGAAACATTGAAAAATATAATTGATGTAGCCACGGGCAGACGACCTGCGGATTTATGTATAAGAAATTCTAAGATAATTGATGTATTTAATAAAGAAATTTTCAGCAGTGATGTATATATAAAAGACGGCTATTTCGCCGGTTTCGGGAATTCGGATTTTCCGGTTCCGTCGGTGATTTTCGATGCCGAGGGGGCGTATATGGCTCCGGGATTCATAGACAGCCATGTTCATATTGAGTCTAGCCATGTGTCTCCTGCCGAATTTTCCAAACTGGTTATTCCGCACGGCACAACCACTGTGATTGCCGATCCTCACGAAATAGGGAATGTGTGCGGCTTAGACGGTTTTGATTATATGGTTGATGCCACGGAAAACCTTCCTTTGAGCGCTTTTATACAGTTTCCGAGTTGTGTTCCGACAACGCATTTTGAAAACTCCGGCGCGATTTTGAAGGCCGCGGAAATCGCTTCCAGAATTACGAATCCTCGGGTTCTGGGCTTAGGCGAACTTATGGATTACAAGGGTGTGGAAAGCCTTGATCCGGATGTGCTCGATAAGATTATGGTTTGCAAGCAAGCTGGAAAGATTATAGATGGCCATAGTCCCGGAATCGGCGGAAGCGCTTTGGATGCGTACGGTTCTTGCGGAATCAGAAACGATCATGAGTGCGCCACCGCTTCCGATCTCAGAGACAGAACCAGACGCGGAATTTACGTTCTTTTGCGTCAGGGTACGGTGTGTCATGACCTTGTGAATCTTTGCAAAGGCGTTGATGAGAAAAATTCTTCGTGGTGCCTGATGTGTACCGATGATTGTCAGGCGAAAACGATTATAGACATCGGCCATATTGACAATAACGTCAGGATGGCGATCGGAGAGGGTATAGATCCGATAACAGCGATCTGCATGGCAACGATTAACGCCGCTACGTGTTTTAAACTGGACGACAGAGGCGCAATCGCTCCGGGAAGACGTGCGGACTTTGTCCTTTTCAAGGACTTGAACGATATCAGAATAGACGAGGTCTTTACTGCGGGCGAACATGTCGCATCCCATGGAAAGGCGCTTTTTGAGCCTGTTCACGCTTCAATTTCAAGAGTGAGCGGTAAGGTGAATGTAAAGGATTACAGCATCGGGCGTTTT
>CAMKAB010000024.1 GCA_946410375.1 uncultured Spirochaetaceae bacterium | reverse complement strand
GCATCCAGGAAATAAAATCCCAGGAACTCAGCCAATAGCCTGCTTGTGAAGTACTCTCCGCGGGAAACAAGTTCATCCACCGACATATCCCTGTTCAATCGCGCCTTGAACGCGTTCAGGTCATCTTCAATGCGATACGAAATACCGAGAGAGTCTCTGATTTCAATAAAACGCGTTTCTATGCTCTTGAAAATCTCATCGGGAGACACCCCGTATGTTACATGCGCATGGCAAAGATACAGGAGATCCGTCATTTTATGGTCTTCCTTGCTCCTTTTTCCGCATGCGGACGCCACAACAATTCGCCGTGACGGGTCGCTTTCCACTATATTTTTCACTTTTCTGAACTGGTTTGCATCGGATACCGACGACCCACCGAATTTCGCTACTTTCAACACTCTAAAACTCCCTTTTTCTTCTCTATCACTGCCGCTTACTGTCAGGTTTCTCTTTCATTTTGCGGTTTTCCCGCATTGCACAGCTTCATTTCCGTCATATACGCACGTTCACGGTTCAGCAAACAAAAAACTTCCGCATCCGTCTGCAAACCCGCGCACCAGAAGATGTTTCCGCATCCGTCTGCAAACCCGCGCACTCAAAGATATTTCCGCAGGCTTCAATACCGAATCCGCAAAACCGCCTACGTACATATTAAAAACCCGCGAACCCGCAACCTCCGCATCCGTCTGCAAACCCGCGCACCCGAGGCTATCAGACTTCCGCGTTCTCATAAAATGCCGCAAAAAAACACTCTCTGCCGCTCTCACGCTCTTTTTTCACGCGACTATGCATAAAAGCAACACTCACAGGCTCGGTAAACTCCGGTTTTTCACCTTTAAAAGCAAGAATGTAATTATGCTTCTCCGCTTCATTCATCACCGAAACACCCTCGCAACTCTCGCTTATCATCACGCTCCGAGAGCCTTTCACCGTACGAAGAATTTCGGTAAGATCCCTCATCATTGCGCTTGCAGTAGGCACTCTGCCCGCCCCCTGACCGAAAATACTGATTCTTCCGCTGTTCTCGCCGGTGTAGAACGCCATATTGAAATTGGAATTAACGCTACCGAACGTGGAATTAGTCTTAAAAATAGCGGGTTCCACATATGCCGTAACAGAGCCGTCCTCATTATGTTTCGCACGCCCGATAAGCTTCACCGTGTATTCATCCCTTTTGTATTTATACGGACAGAGGTCTATGTTCTCAATGCCTTCAACCGAGTATCCGTCCACCGGCAATTTCCCGAACGCCACCGCGCTCAAAAGAATCACCTTTCGCATAGTGTCCATTCCCGAAACATCAGCCGTAGGATCCGCCTCCGCATAACCGAGTTTTTTCGCCTCGTCAAGCGCCTCTTTGTAAGACACGAATTTTCCTTCGCGAAGGGAAGACAGGATAAAATTGGTCGTACCGTTCAGAATGCCGCCGCAATTAAGGATTCTGTCCGTTTCCCTCGCCACGCTGATATTGTGCAAAACGGGAATCGCCCCTCCGCACGCCGCGCTGAAAAGAAAACTCACACCTTTTTCCTCCGCAAGACGGGAAAGCTCCAATCCTTTTGCCGCCACAAGCGCCTTATTGGACGTGATAAAACTCTTTCCTGCGCCGATACACTTTTCCGCGCACATATAAGCGAAGTCCACACCGCCCATACATTCAAGAACAACTTCGGAATTATCGGATACTATGTCGTCAATGTTGAAAACCGTTTCAGGCACAACGTCTTTTTCCACCGGACGCACCAAAACATTCGCAATCTTAAAATCTTCCGATTCTTTTATGATGTTGTAGACTCCGAGTCCCACCACTCCGCAACCAAGCATTGAAACCAGCATATTCACCTCAATCCGCCTGTTCGTAAAGCATTCGGAAAAGAACCTTTCAGGGGGAATTGCGGTCCGCTAAATCCGCCTCGCATTTCACCCGAATAAGAGAGCATAAAAACTACCGGGACCTCTTTTCCTTATCTCCGGAACAAACGAAATCAATTAAATTTTGTTTTTAATTTAAAAACACTTGTTTTTATTTAAGAAACACAATATCATAACAGAGAAATTTTGACAATAGGATTTGAAATTTTTTTACACGTTGCGTATGCGGTAATTGTTACGTTAGAACGAATTATCCGAACATCCGTTTTAAAGCCCGTTGTCAAAGGCGGAAAAGGAGCGAACATTGGAAAGCGACTATTTATATGTCCACAAAAGCATTTTACCGGACTGTTTGGACGGAGTTCTCCGGGCGAAGCGTCTTTTGGAATCCGGGCGTTCAAAAAACGTGAGCGCCGCAGTTAAGGAAGCAGGCATTTCCAGAAGCACTTTTTATAAATACAAAGATTTCGTTATGGAGCCCTACGAAAGCGCAAGGGCGCGAAATGCGGTTATCTCAATGCTTCTCACACACGAAAGCGGCGTTCTGAATGCGGTGTTGTCCTGTATTTCTTCAGCAAACGGAAGCATACTCACAATCACCCAGTCTCTGCCGATTCGAGGAAAAGCAAGCGTCACCGTGTCGGTGGACATTTCGGGAATGAATATAAGCCTCACCGACCTTTTGGAGAAAATAGAAAAAACGGAAGGTGCGGAAAACGCAAAGCTTGTAGCAGTGGAGTAAAATCGGGAAATAGTGCATAATAGAATGAGAATGCGCGGCGGAGTGCAAAAGGTTTCGGACAAATGTTTCGGCGCCGTATGCAGCCGGACGTTCCGTGCATATGCGGGAAAACATTGATACACGCGCTTTACCAGCGGTTTCAGAACCCATGCGTCCTGCGTGAAAGAAAATTTACGAGCCTTGCGAAAACCCGGTTTTATCGGATTCCGCATGCACACACAAAAAAACAGAGGATGAAAATGTATTATCAGAGTACAAGAAGTGATGAAAAAGTCTTAAGCACCAACGCCGTGCTCAACGGAATCGCTAGCGATGGCGGATTATATGTAAATCCAGACATAGCAAAGATTTCTTTTGATTGGAAGAACGCTTTAAAGCTTAGAACCATAGATATGGCCGCCTCCATTTTAAAGACGCTCCTGCCCGATTTTGAGAATATGGACGCTCTCGTGGAGGCTGCATACAAAGGAAAATTTGAAACGGACGAGCTCACTCCCCTCGTAAAAGCGGGAGACGACTACATCCTGGAACTTTTCCGCGGTCCTACTTCGGCATTCAAAGACGTGGCTCTTTCCATGCTGCCTCAGCTCATCACAGGTGCGAAAAAGCAAACCGGACTGAAAGACAAAATCGTTATCCTCACAGCTACTTCGGGAGACACCGGAAAAGCGGCGCTTGAAGGATTTCACGACGTGGACGGGGTGAGCATCATTGTTTTTTATCCTTACGGCGGAGTGTCCGAGGTGCAGAAAGCGCAAATGGTTACGCAGGAAGGAGCAAACGTTAAGGTGTGTGCAGTACGCGGGAACTTTGACGACTGTCAGCGCGGCGTGAAAAAAGCGTTTTCAGACCTCACCGAACGCCTGAAAAACAATGGAGTCGTCCTTTCATCGGCAAATTCAATCAACATCGGGCGCCTTGCTCCGCAGGTTACGTACTACTTCACCGCATACAGAGACCTTGTGAACTCTGGACGCATAAATGTCGGGGACATAGTGAATTATGTAGTGCCCACCGGAAACTTCGGGGACATCCTCGCCGGCTACTATGCAAAAATGCTTGGCTTGCCTGTAGGACGCCTTGTGTGCGCCAGCAACATAAACAACGTCCTCACCGATTTCATAAACACCGGCGTATACGACAAAAATCGTCCGTTTCACAAAACACAGTCACCTTCAATGGATATCCTGGTTTCCAGCAATTTGGAAAGACTTCTCTTTATGGCATCGGGAAATAGTACGGAAAAAGTTCGCGCCTGGATGAAAGACCTTTCCGGGAAAGGCGTTTTCTCGGTGGACAAAGACACCCTTTCTTCCATTCAGGACACATTCTGTTCGTGGTACTGCGATAAGGAACAGACCGAAAAGGAAATCAAGAAATACCTGGACGAGAGACACTACCTCATCGATCCGCACACCGCAGTGGGATGTTATGTAGCTGAAAAGTTTAAGGAATATGTTAACGAAAAGGCGAAATTATGCGAGGAATCGGAATTGAATAACAATACCGGCGCCTTATGCGGCAATTCCGGAAAATGCGGGAACATTTGCGGTACTGCTGAAAAAGCCGCCGATTGCGGAAAATGCGCGAAAACGGACTTTAAAGCGCTAAAAGACGCACCGTGCGTCATTCTTTCAACCGCTTCTCCGTACAAATTCCCCACAGCCATACTGAATGCGCTGGGGAAAACACCGGACGCCGATGAATTCGCGCAAATGCGACAGATAAAAGAGCTTACCGGCGTTCCGATTCCGAAGAACCTTGATTCATTAAAAGGAAAAGAGGTGCTGCACAAAGACGTGATAGACTTTGCGGAACTGGAAGATTACATTTTGAAAAACATATGAGCGATGCATAAACGCTTTGCGTCTTTAATCGGAAACATTGAACAAAAAGCGCCAGGCAAGCGGCTTTGAGCGAGCATAGAACAGCGATATTGGGCGCAGGCTTTGAAAATCGGCAGTAAGCAAAACTCTGAGCTTATCGGCATTAAGCAAAAACCGCCAGGCAAAAGACTTTAATAAAGGCTTAAAACAAGCGCCTTTACTAAAATAAACTAAAAGCGAGGAAAAGTTATGGAAATAGTATGTTTAGATCTTGAAGGCGTTCTTGTGCCTGAAATTTGGATAGAGTTCTCCAAGGTAACGGGAATAAAGGAACTTACCCGCACCACGAGGGACGAACCGGACTACAATAAACTGATGAACTGGAGAATGGGCATTCTCCGCGAACATAACCTTACGCTGAAAGACATTCAGGACGTTATCGGCAAGATTCGTCCTCTGGAAGGCGCAAAAGATTTCTTAACGAAACTCAGAGAACTCACGCAGGTGGTGATTCTTTCCGACACATTCAGAGAATTCGCACTTCCGTTGATGAGGCAGCTCGACTACCCCACCATTCTCTGCAACAGTCTGATTGTTGACGACAAAAACATGCTCACCGGCATTTCAATTCGTCAGGAAGACGGCAAGCGACGCGCAATAGACGGCTTAAAAGGAATGGGTTTTAAGACCTTTGCGGCGGGAGACAGCTACAACGACCTCACTATGATTCGAAGGGCGGATAAGGGCTGTCTTTTCCGCGCACCGGAAAACATTCTCCGCGAAGAGCCGGACTTAAGGCTCTGCACAACATACAGCGAGTTCTACGATGAGATCGCCTCATTTGTAAAAGATGCACGGAAGGAATAAGACGGACTTAAAACCGCCTTGTTTCTGAAGGATTCGCAATCTTAAAACCAGACATCCTTTTTCCAAAAGAACGTTCGGCGGAAATAAGACGCAGTTTTAAAACGCCACGCTCATATCCGTGGCATGTATGAAAAACAAAACCAACTTTGGATAAAGCACTACACCCGTTTGCTGTTTTTTACGTTCCCGCACCCTCCTGCGGGAATTTTTCTTTCCCCTGCATTAAAAATAAACTTCAATTCTCTCCCGCCCCGCAGCCCCATACGGGGATTTTCACATTCCGGGTACACTCAGTACAGGCACCAAACACCGGAAATAAAAAATTTGACAATCAGAAAGCGGTAGCTTAAAATTCCACTTAACTTTAACTTTTACTAAATAAAAAAGATATATTCGGAAAATAATCTCAAAAAAAGAAAAAAGAATTAAAATTTCCGTAAACGAAAAAAATCATATCTTCATTTCAGCATAATAAGGAGGCAGGTGTGGCAAAATTACAACTGGAAAAATCATCAAGCATTGATAAAACGCTGGATTTCATTTACAAGGAATTTGCGAGACGCTCCGAAGTCAGTCCGAGAGGAACATGTCCGGTGGAACTCGCTTTATCGTTTTTGCGCCTTTGCTATTCGCAAACCTGCGGAAAATGCGTTCCATGCAGAATAGGTCTCAAACAGCTGGAAACGTTAATAAACAACCTGCTTGACGGCAACGCACGCCCCGGAACAACGGATTTGATAGAAAAAACAGCACGCGTTATCGCCGACACCGCCGACTGCGAAATAGGTTCCGAAACGGCTTCCTCTATTCTTAAGGCGGTTCAGACATCAAAAGAAGATTTCATGGCGCACGAGGACACAGGCAGATGTAAAATCGCACTTCAAAGTTCGATTCAATGTCAGCAAACATGCCCTGCCCATGTTGATATTCCAGGCTACATCGCACTCACCGGACTGGGCAGATACGATGAAGCCGTGGCGCTCATCAGAAAAGACAATCCTTTTCCTTCCGTATGCGGCTATGTGTGCGAACACCCTTGCGAGACGAAGTGCAGAAGAAACATGGTTGATGATGGTGTAAATATTTGCGGAATAAAAAGATACGCCTCAGACCACAGCAAAACGGACCTCTCTCCGAAGAAAGAGGCCACCACAGGGAAGAAAATCGCCGTGATAGGCGCAGGACCTGCGGGACTTACCGCCGCATACTATCTTACCCTTATGGGGCATAGCGTTACGGTGTTTGAACAGCGGGAAAAAGCCGGAGGCATGCTCAGGTACGGCATTCCCGAATACAGGCTTCCCCGCCCTGTTTTAGACAGAGATATAAACCATATACTGAATCAGGGAGTTACCCTTGAAACAAATGTCAGCATAGAAAACAAAGAACAGCTTGATAAGATAAAAAAACAATTTGATGCTGTTTATATCGCCACCGGCGCCCATATAGACAAGAAAATCGGCATAGAAGGAGAAGACGCGGAAGGCGTGCTGAGCGCGGTGGAGCTTCTCAGAGACACAGGATCGGGAGGAAGACCGGATCTCACGGGAAAAACCGTTTGCATTGTAGGCGGCGGCAATGTGGCGATGGACTGCACAAGAACATGCCTCAGACTCGGAGCAAAACACGTAAAATGCGTTTACAGACGCAGACTGGACGATATGACGGCTATTAAGGAAGAAATAGAAGACGCCATGGCGGAGGGAGTGGAAATGCTCCCGATGAGCGCTCCGGACAGAATTGAGAAAGACAAAGACGGAAAAGCTGTAGCATTTTGGATTCAAAACCAGATTATAGGAAGAATAGGCGCAGACGGCAGACCATCGGTAAGAAACGCTTCTTCAAAACCGGTGAGAATACCTTGCGATTACATTATTGTGGCAATAGGACAGGCGATCCTCTCAAAGCCGTTTGAGGAAATAGGCGTTTCAATAAACAGAGGAGCCCTTGTGACAGACAGTTCGTCAAAATCTGTGGATAACATTTTCGCAGGAGGAGACGCGGTAACAGGTCCCGCCACGGTTATCAGAGCGGTGGCGGCGGGAAAAGTCGCGGCGAACAACATAGACAGGTTTTTAGGGTACGACCATGAAATCGGAACGGAGATAGAAATCCCGGAAGCCGGACTTTCAAACACTCCTTCGTGCGGCAGGGTTCAGACAAAACTCAGAACGTTTGATTCCCTTGCCGGTAATTTCGAACTTGCCTCAAACGGCATGACGGAAGAGGAATGCAAGCAGGAGTGTTCCAGATGTTTGCGCTGCGACCACTTCGGACTCGGCGTATTAAAAGGCGGGAGAATTGAAAAATGGTAAACATAACGATAAATGATAAAAAACTGTGCGTAAGAGAGAATCTCACCATTCTTGACGCAGCGCTTCAGAACGGATTTAAAATACCGCATTTGTGCTATCTGAAAGACATTAACGAAATAGGCGCATGCAGAATGTGCGTTGTGGAAATAGATGGCGAAGACAGGCTCATTCCATCCTGCGAAAACAAAGTTACGGAAGGAATGGTTATCAGAACAAACACTCCGCGCATACGGGAGGCTGTGAAAACGAACCTCTCTCTGATTTTAAGCCAGCACAACGGCTATTGCCCGACCTGCATAAGAAACGGCTCCTGTCAGCTTCAAGCGCTTGCCGAAGAAAACAATATAAACACCGAGCCGTATCCGCAGGATTTACCTTCAAAGCGTCTTCTTGAATGGGATGAAAAGTTTCCTCTTATCAGAGACAATTCAAAGTGCATAAAGTGCATGCGTTGCATATCGGTGTGCGAAAAAGTGCAAAGCCTCGGTATTTGGGATATCGAAGGTACCGGAGGAAGGACTCATGTCGTGGTTACAGGCGGTAAAAAAATCACCGATGTTCCGTGTTCGCTCTGCGGACAATGCATTACTCACTGCCCTGTGGGAGCTTTGCATGAAAGAGACGACACGCAAAAGGTTTTTGAGGCGATTGCAAATCCGAATGTCATCACGGTTGCTCAGATTGCGCCTGCGGTTCGCGCTTCATGGGGAGAAGCTCTCGGACTTCCTGCGGAAAAAGCCACGGTGAATCTTCTTGCTTCCGCCCTGAAAAAAGCGGGTTTCGACTACGTTTTTGATACGAGTTTCTCCGCCGACCTCACCATTATGGAAGAAGGTTCGGAGTTCCTTGAAAGGCTGAAAAAAGGAGATTTAAACGAAAAACCGATGTTCACCAGTTGTTGTCCGGGGTGGGTTCGTTTTCTAAAAACCGTATTTCCCGAGCTGACGGCGAGGCTCTCCACAGCGAAAAGTCCGCAGCAGATGTTCGGTTCGGTGATTAAAAGCTACTTCGCCCGGCGGATCGGGAAAAAACCGGAAGAGATTTTCAGCGTATCGATTATGCCGTGCACAGCGAAAAAAGCGGAATCTGAGATTCCTACCATGCGGAAAAACGGTGTAAGGGATGTGGACCTCGTGCTCACAACGCGCGAAGTCACTCGGCTTATCAAAGAATCGTCCGTGGATGTGAAAGCCTTGCAGGAAACTCCGTTTGACAGTCTTATGAAGTCCTACTCCGGGGCGGGCGTAATATTCGGAGCAACCGGAGGAGTAATGGAAGCGGCTCTCAGAAGCGCATATTTCCTCGTTACAGGGAAAAACCCCTCACCTGATGCATTTATCGGTATTCGAAGCACCGCACCGGGTTCAACAATATCCGGAGAGAAGCCATGGAGAGAGGCGGAATACGAGATAGCGGGTATTCCGATAAGAGTTGCGGTTACGAGTTCTCTCGGAAACGCCCGAGCGCTCTGCAAAGCGATTGAAAACGGAGAAGCGAAGTACCACTTTGTGGAAATCATGGCATGTCCCGGAGGGTGCGCCGGCGGCGGCGGACAAATTATAGGGAGAGATAACGCGGAACGCGCTTCTGAGCGCGGAAAAACGCTTTATAACATTGACAAGTCAATGTATCTCCGTTTCAGCCACGAAAACCCCGATGTTCTGAAACTGTACGCGGACGACTACGGCGCACCGCTCGGAGAGAAGTCGGAAGAATACCTGCATACGGATCACTTCGCGTGGAACGTGCTGTAAGGCAACAGGTAATGCGACGGTAGGATAAACCGTATTGCAAACTCCGTAGGCTGATGGCGCGGCAGTGCGATTGTAA
>CAMKAB010000023.1 GCA_946410375.1 uncultured Spirochaetaceae bacterium | reverse complement strand
AAATATCATTTCAATAATTGCAATGGTCATTATAACAGTATTATTTATGAAAAAGAGTGATTTTTCGCTATACATAAATTAAGTTTTGTGAAGATAAAAAAATTTTTAAAATTTTTCTTGCATTATAAAATGTCTTGTTGTATAATCGGCTTCTGTTATTTGAATAAAATATGAGAAGGAGGAATAAAGAATGTTTGATACACTTATTTCAGAAGCAATCTCCTATGCTAAGATTTTTGACAATGAAGTTGGAAATAACATCAATGCATTGAGTGTTGCGTTTCTTTTGAATCAGTTTTAATTAAGCTACGGTTTAATTGCCTAATCTAAGAGAAATCTTTAAAACAATCCTATGTGTTGTTTTAAAGTTCCTCTTAAGGGGTAGGTCTTTTGAGGATTGCATCGTACGTTCTAATTATCAGGGCGGGTATTTCGGTGCTCTTTTTTTTGTAGTTTCGTTATAATCATTTTGTTTGACATTCCTTGATATTCACTAGATTTTTAATTTTCCCGGTTGTTTTTTTCAGTTTTTTTTATCGGTTTTGTAATAACAGTAAAATAATAGTAATAAGATAATGACTCCATGGTGTCCTTATTCGGACGAATCTTCTGTGGTGTTTCTGCGTTTTTTCATGTTTTCGCAATGTGATTTATTCTTTTTATGGTGTTGGTTTCGGAATAAAATAGAAAAGATAAATATTAACAAAAGATGCGGTTGCGGATAATATGATAGCATGCTTTTTAAACAGGAAGAGATAAATTTACATACTCATTCTTTTTATTGCGGCCACGGCACGGGAGAACTTAAAGATTTTGCGGAAAAGGCTCGTGGGGTATTTAAGGTTTTGGGTTTTTCCGAGCATCAGCCTGTCCCCGATGATTCTTTGCCCAGCAGAATGCCGTTTTCAGATTTTGAGAGTTACATTGCTGACATTGAGAATTTACAGAGAGAGAATAACCGCGGGTTTGTGATTGCAAATGAAAATTCATATAATCTTCCGAATACGGATGGAAATGAGAACGGTTCCGAAATATTCATTCTAAAGGGTTCCGAGTGTGATTGGGAACCTCGTTACCGCTCTTTTTACGAGGATTACGTTTTAGGAGAGAAAGCGTTTGATTACGTTCTCGGTTCGGTTCATTTTGTTAAAACAAAAACGGGGGAGTTGAAGTATATTCCCTCTGCCCGCGAATTCGATTTGAATGATTTGAAGTGGTATGTATCAAGATATGCGGAAATGATAGAAAGCGGTTTGTTTTTGGTCGCTTGTCATCCGGATCTTTTTTTCGGTGGATATAAAAAGTGGGATGAAGAGGCTGTTTCAGCTTCTAAGGATATTATTTCCTGTGCGATAGAACATGAGATTCCTTTGGAAATGAATGATTTGGGGCTCAGAAAGCGCCCGATGGAGACTAATATCGGACTTCGTCCCCAGTATACCGTTCCCGAGTTCTGGGCTCTTGCCCGCGATATGGGAGCGCTTATTTGTACGAATACGGATGCTCATAATCCGAAGGATACTTGCGGTAGTCCTGAAAACGGTTTTTTAAATAAGTCTTTCTGTCTTGCGAGTATGCTCGGGATAGATTTTGTCCGCTGGGAAGCCGATTTGAAGACGGGTAAAATACTGTATGTGAAGCCTTGATCGACTGATTAAGTGTTTGTGGACCTCTACGTGAGGTTAAAATACTGTATGTGAAGCGTTGATCGATTGATTCTTGTGCTATAGGTTCTTTCCTTTGATTATGGAAGATGATAGTAACCGTAATTTTTTGCAGAGAATTAAGGTGTGTTTTTATCTTCGTATGCTCCCAATACAGCATTATGAATGATAACGACTGCTATACTTGCTTTATGAATATCGAATTGAGTCCTACTCCTGCGTAGATTACTCCGGTAACAATGAGCCCTGAGATTACCACTCCGAGAAAAATTGAGAGAAAACTCTTCTTTTTGTCTAAATCAAGAGCCCAAGCGCCTATGGTTCCCGTCCATGCTCCCGTTATAGGCAGAGGAACGGCTACAAAAATCATCAACCCGATGAGTCCGTATTTGTTTATGTTCTTCGAAACCTTATTCCTCGCTCTTTGCACAGTTTTCTCAAACAGTTTTTGATAAAAAGTCATGTGGCTCAATGCTTTATGTATTGTATTGAAGAACAGTATTCCGATCGGGTAAACCATTGCATTGCAGAGGACTGAAATGAGGTAGCTTGGAATAATTCCGACCTCGTTGAAATAGAGATACGGCAGGGCGCCGCGAAGTTCGCTTATGGGCAGAATTGAAAGGATAATTCCCTTGATTATTATATGTGTCATAGTTATTCTCCGATTTTTTTCAGTAAACAAAAATAAATAGGTCCGAGTCCGCCGGCTTTGTCCGGCAGAATGACATATCCGCGTTCGCATTTTTCAATTTGAGGCGCAACCAACGGCAATTCTCCGGTTTCCGGTAAATTGATTTCCATTATATAACCGGGTAAACTTCCGGGTTCGGATGGGTTGTATTCGTCTTCCGCTACTTTGCCCTGCTTTCGTTTGAACAGTTTTTTTATGACTTCGCTGTTTTCTTCGGGGTTGATTGAACAGGTTGAATAAAGAATGTATCCGCCTGTTTTCGCTGCGTCAAAAGCTGCCGAGAGCATTGCATATTGGCGAATTTGCAGTTCTTTCGGGCGGTGGGGGGACCATTCGGACAAAGCCTTTTCGCTTTGGATAACGTGCCTTTCGCTTGAACATGGAGCGTCAAGCAGTATCGCATCATACACGTTTTTTTCGTATAAGCCCCAACGCGTGGCGTCATGCCCGGTAATTGAGATGCGTTCGCATATTTCAGGCGGAAGAGATGTTTTCAGGACGGAAGCGAGCCGGGCTCTTCTGTCCGGCGAGCGGTCGTTCGCCGTAAGATGCCAGTCTGTTTTTGAGTGCATCAGTTTGAGTGCCATAACAAGGCTTTTTCCTCCGGGAGCGGCGCACATGTCCAGAATTTTGACCGATTGAGACGACGCAGATTCCCGCGTCTCGCAAGAGGCATTTGAAACGCCGGCTGCGATGTCTTTCGCCGGGTCGAAAGAGTTCGGATTATCTTTTATATTTGCCGGATCGGCGGATTCCGATTTTTTCGGCGATGCCAAGCTACCGCAGGAATACCGCTCTAAAGGCAGA
Source organism: uncultured Spirochaetaceae bacterium (assembly GCA_946410375.1). GTDB lineage: Bacteria > Spirochaetota > Spirochaetia > Sphaerochaetales > Sphaerochaetaceae > CAMKAB01. Next base: position 6,292 of record CAMKAB010000023.1, on the reverse strand, counting down.
ACGGATGCGGCGAAGATTGAAGCTTTGTCCATGTAATACGGCTCTGAAAGAAGATCCGACAGAGAAACGGTATCCTTTTCTTTAAGGAGCGCGGCTTTTAAACCCTCCCACCTTTCTCCGTAAATTCCCGAGTAATAAGCATTGAATTTTTCCGTTCCTGAAATTTTTTTCTGTTTCATTTTTTGTTTTGCGAAGCCGTGAGAACCCCTCTCGGGTGTATATTTCGAAAAAGCCCCTGAGAGCGTCGTTCTTCTCTTCTTTGTATGCCGCGGCATTGAAGAAGAGAATATGGCTTCGTTTTTTATTGTTTCAGATTCTGACTGTGATTTTAACTCATAAGGCGGGAATCCGCAACGAAAAGGGTATGTTTTCAGACGAAAATAACGCAGGAATTTTTTAAATCACTGTGTAATGCTATGATGCGCCTTTTTTCAAATTCTCATAATCAATGCGGCGGAATTTTCGCAGAAGACATCTCAGGAAGACGTCTCTGATTGTAATTGTAACGAATTTTACCTATAATTTCCGCGGGAGTGTTTAATGAAAAAAAGACTTATTACATGCGCATTACCTTACGTGAACAATGTTCCTCATCTTGGGAATTTGACGCAGGTCCTTTCTGCTGATGTATTTGCACGCTTTTGCAGACTTCGCGGATACGATACGCTCTATATTTGCGGAACGGACGAGTACGGAACCGCCACGGAAACAAGAGCGGCTAAAGAGGGTGTGAGCCCGCGCGAGTTGTGCGATCGCTATCACAAGATTCATGATGAGATTTATAAATGGTTTAATATAGGATTCTCCTATTTCGGACGCACGTCAACGGAGAAGCAGACGGAGATTGTTCAGAGCATTTTTAACGATGTTGATAAGAACGGATATATAACGGAGAAAGAAACGGAGCAGCTGTACTGTCCTAAATGCGAACGCTTTCTCGCAGACAGATTCGTGGAGGGAGAGTGCCCCCATTGCGGGAGTCGTGATGCGCGCGGAGACCAGTGCGACTCGTGCGGAACTCTTTTAGACCCTACGGAACTGCTGAACCCTCGGTGCGGAACATGCGGCACGACGCCGATTCTTAAGAAAACGAAACATTTATATATTGATTTGCCTAAGACGTTGCCGTTCCTGGAAAAGTTCATTGACGAAGCGTCTGTTAAAGGATTCTGGGCTAAGAATGCGGTGCAGATGACCCGTTCGTGGATAAGAGACGGCTTAAAGGAGCGTTGCATCACCCGCGACTTGAAGTGGGGTATTCCGGTGCCTAAGCCCGGCTATGAAAACAAGGTTTTTTATGTGTGGTTTGACGCTCCTATCGGCTATATTTCAATCACGGCGAACTATACTGATGATTGGAAAGAGTGGTGGCAGAATCCGGATGAAACGGAGCTTTTCCAGTTCATCGGAAAGGATAATATCCCGTTCCACACTGTTGTTTTCCCGGCTTCGCTCCTCGCTACGGGTAAGAAGTGGACAATGCTTCACCATATGTCCAGTACGGAGTATTTGAATTACGAGGGCGGAAAGTTCTCCAAAAGCAGGGGAATCGGAATTTTCGGAAATGATGTGCAGAGTACAGGTATTCCGGCGGATGTCTGGCGTTTTTATATGTTCTATAACCGTCCTGAGAGAAGCGATGTCACCTTTGTGTGGAAAGAGTTCCAGAGTTTCGTGAACGGCGAACTTATCGGCAATCTGTCCAACCTCGTGAACAGGGTGCTGACCTTCGTGAAGAGGTATTATGATGGAGAACTTCCTCAGTGCGATGTGAACGAGGATGTTCTGAAAGAAGTGCGTGAGAAAGAAGCTCTTGTAACGGATATGCTGGAGCATGCTAACGAGAGGGACGCTTTCAGAACGATGTTTGAAATCTCAGCTTTGGGAAACAAGTATTTTCAGGAAAGCGAACCGTGGAAACTGGTAAAAGAGGATACGTGTGCGGCGGCAAAGGTCCTTCGTACGCTTCTTGTTATTATCAGGGACCTGGGAATAATGATTCTCCCGTACATGCCGGAAACAGGAGAAAAAATTCTGTCATTCCTCGGCGTCGGCAATGCGGACTGGACGGGACGTGAGAAGGGCGGCGCTAACTGGGCTATGCTCGGTTCGTCCGATTTCTCAGGACGGGTTGATTTTAACGGGTATCTTTTTACAAAACTTGAAGATACGCTTATTGATTCACTTAAAGAACGCTTTAGCGGAACGCAGGAAGAACGGGCTAAGATATGTTCTTGCGAGGCGGCGGGCGGGAAAGTCTGCGATGGTTCTTCGCTCGCCATTCAGAGCGTGAAAGATAAAAAAGAAAAGAAGGATGGAAAAATGCAGAATAATCAGATTGACGAGACACTTCCGTTACCTGCGCGGTTTGCGGCAAGGGTGATATTAAAGGTATGCAGGATAACCGAGGTGAATAAGCATCCGCAGGGCGACTTCCTGTATATTTTAACGCTGGACGCGGGAGAGGCGGAGCCCAGAACGATAGTCTCTTCCATTGTTCCGTACTATACTGCGGAGGAGCTTTTAGGACGCAATATTGTTCTTGTGAGTAACTTGAAGCCTGCTAATTTCAGAGGGGTTAAGAGCAGAGGCATGCTTCTTGCCGTTCAGGACCCTTCTGCGGAAGAGCACACGACGTGCGAGGTCTTGTTTGCGGATAATATTCCTGCCGGCGCGAAGCTTTGTCCTGAAGGATGTTCGCTTGCCGACGAAAGCACGCTTTGCTACGTGAAGCCGGATCATTTCTTTGATATGCCCCTTTCATGTAAGGACGGCGTTTTGAATATTGACGGGGTGCCTTTCGTAAGCGAGAGCGGAGAGAAGGTGTTTTCAAAGAAGTATTTGAACGGACCGGTGGGTTGAGAAAAACGGTATGCGACGTTTTTATTGCATCGTGCCCGGTTGGAGGTTTCGGCTGAAAAGGTGGCGGTTTCCGTTAAAGATTTTAATTTTGCGGTACTGCTATAAAGCTTGAAAAACTCAGGTGCGGAGCAAAAACATTATGGATATATCCGATAGCGGACAAAAAACTCTGATATAGCCTGAAAAACTCAGATGCGGAGCAAAAACATTATTGATATATCCGATAGCGGACGGAAAGCTCTGATAAAACCTGAAAAACTCAGGTGCAGAGCAAAAACGAACGGATATGTCTGACAGCGGACGGAAAGCTCTGATATAGCCTGAAAAACTCAGATGCGGAGTAGCCGTCTAAACGTTGTAATTTAATCGAAATACGATATGGGATTATATGGGATTGCGAGAATGAACCTCGCAATCCTTTTTTTTCATAATTTACTTTTTTTCAGATGTGATGAGTTTGAGAAAACGAGCGATAAATGAGGTCGCAAAGTATTACAAAAGAGAAAGTTGTTAATGTTAATGGTTATGGTAATGGTAATAGTAATAGTAATAGAAAATACTTTAAACAATTTGTAATAAGAAACCCCTCTTCGTTAAAATGAAGAGGGGCTTCGCGCTTTTATGCATCGATTCGGTAACACCGGCGTCAGGCGAGGTTTCTCGCTAAAAAGGGTAGATTTTTTCTGCACATATTTCCAAAATAATTCTTAATTCTTAAAAAGTATTGCATGAGTATTTTCGCTAAAACGGGAGATTTTTTCTGCACCGCTTTGCATATTCTTTTCGAGCAAAGTTTTCCGTTAAAACGGGAAAACCGCTTGCGCCTCGCCTTGTAATGCGCTACCGTCAGACGTAGTCTTCCGGGGCTTCCATGTCTTTTTCTTCAAGGACGCCGATAATGTCTTTGTAGTCGCTCTCGTATGAGTGCTGATGTGTTGAAACACTCATATGTTTTTTTATGTCCGAAGATGTTTTAACCGAGCTTACCACAGTTCCAGCACCCGAAACGCATCCTCCCGGACACGCCATTCCTTCCAGCAGATACCCGTTGTATTTTCCGGCTTTTGCGAGAGCGAGCATTTTTCTGCACTCGGCAAGTCCGTCCGCCTTTGCAACTTTCACCTCTCCGAAGTCAGGATATTTGTGTTTAATGTAGTTCACAACAGCCTGAGCCACTCCTCCGGACACAGCGAACCCTCGTCCGTCAGCTGATGCGCCGTGCATAAAATCGCTCTCTGGTAGTTCTTTGAACTTGATCTCTTTTGCTTCAAACATACCCATAACTTCTTCAAATGTTAGAACGAAGTCCACATCGGATCGGATTGTTCTGCGGCTCGCTTCAAGTTTTTTAGCAGCGCACGGTCCGATAAACGCAACTTTGCAACCCGGGTGGTGTTTTTTCAGAAGTCTTGCGGTAAGAACCATCGGGGTGAGCGCCATTGAAATTGTGTCGGAGAATTCAGGGAATAACTTCTTGCTCATAACGGCCCAGGCAGGACAGCAGGATGTTGCCATGAACGGAAGCTTTTCCGGCACTTCCTTCACAAAGTCCTCTCCTTCCTCAATCGTGCATAGATCCGCGCCGATTGCGACTTCAACGACATCGGTAAAACCGAGCGCTTTAAAAGCCGAGCGTATTTTTTCAGGTTTCAAGTCCGGACCGAACTGACCGGACACAGCCGGGGCGATAGCAGCATAAACAGGGGTTTCCTCGTTACGCAGCGCCAGTATTGTCTGGAATATTTGCGCCTTATCCACTATCGCTCCGAACGGACAGTTAGCAAGGCACATTCCGCAGGACACGCATTTTTCCTGATCAATATTCGCTCTTCCGAATTCATCGGATTTTATGGCGTTCATACCGCAGGCGGCTGCGCATGGTCTTTTCAGGTTGATAATCGCTCCGTATTGACATGCCGCGGCGCATTTTCCGCATTTTATGCACTTTTCAGCGTCAATAATTGATTTTTTATTTGAGAAATCAAAAGATACGGCGTTTTTCGGGCAGACTTCGCTGCACGGGTGCGCTAAACAGCCCTGACACGCGTTTGTAACGGTCATGACGTTATCGGGACACTTGTTACATGCGAATTTTATGATGTTGATAAGAGGCGGCTGATAGTATTTTTCAGCCTTTGTGGCTTCCTCCGCACCTTCTGAAATAGGACCTTCGTCCTCTGCTGTTCTCACCGATAAGCCGAGCGCAACGCGAAGACGCTCTCTGACAATCGCTCTTTCCAGAAAAATGCTTTCCCTGTACTTTGATTCCTCGCCCGGAAGAATCTTGTACGGTACCTTTGAGAGTTCTGTTTTCAAGGAGTCAATGTCGTTTCCGTAATGGTATGCAAGCCGTGCGATTTCCGCATAAACCTGCTTTCTGATAGTGTTAATTGATGTGTAAATGCCTCTCATCATATGAGCACCCCCGTTAACTTGTTTGAACAAACTGTGATATGCATTTTAATGTATCACAGATTGCGGGCTTTATCCATAAGTATGTTGAGACGGACTGCTTTTGTGGTTGCTAAGGGAGGGATATGAACGAATTCTTTTAAAGATTTTTGTTTACACTTATGACTTTGTCTCCAACTATGCTTTGCGTGATGCATGAAAGGGTGATAAAATAAAAAGAAATTCGGTTTTACATGCGGGGAGGCAGATTTTGAATATATATACCGCAGATGGTTCGAATAATAATCACAATAATGGCAGTAATAATGATCGTTCGCTTGATTGCGCTGATAATACGTTTGATTGCAACAAAATGGAAAGAGAATCCTTTGCGCAGACTTTCGGCGGAGCCGAGACATCCGGCTCTTCGGGCGGCGGGGTCGAGGCATCCCGAATTGCGGAGGCCGGAAGTGCGCCTGAAAGCGAGGAGGCATCTTCCGATGATTATGCGCCTGCGCAGGAAAACATCCCCACGGACAACAGCCCGAAGTCCAGAATTGAAGCGTGGCAGAGGAATTTGCTGGATTTCAGTACCAGAAGCCCTCTTATGAACGTTAAAATAACTTCAAAGTGCGTTCAGATTTTACATCCGGGCATTGAGGAGCTCGAAAACGGCTTGTTCAAGGGGGAAAAATATTGTTTGATTCCGAATCCCTTTTCCGGCACGGAACCGGATTTCAGAAACGATTCCCTGACGTCGGGTGATAACGGGGATTTCCTTTTACGGCTGTTTAAAAACAAGAAAATAGCCGTTTCGGAGAATGAAAAGGAACTGCAGCGAAAACTTGTTCAGATAAGCCGGAAAGCGCAGGCGGATGTGAGCGAGACGGGTGTGAACACTATGTATCTCGCATGCGGGATGATAGAGTGGACCGATAGCAAAAACGCTTCGTATCTCGCACCGATTTTGTTGTATCCGGTGAGTTTAAAACGGCGGAGCACTGCGGTTTTTGAACTGTCTCTTCGGGATGACGAGGAT